>CAZEZE010000183.1:0-5847 GCA_964516445.1 uncultured Chitinophaga sp.
CACTTTTGCCTCATGCTCATCACCCAGTTTGAAGAACTCTTTGGCGTTGATCGGGGTATTGGCCCACGTGATCTCAGATACGTGCACCAAACCTTCCACACCGGGCTGGATCTCCAGGAACGCACCGTAATCTTCAATATTCACGACACGGCCTTTAACAATATTGCCTTCCGCAATATTCTCCGCCAGTACATCCCAGGGATGCGGAGTCAGTTGTTTCAGGCCAAGACTGATACGTTTTTTCTCATCATCAAAGTCAAGCACCACCACGTTGATCTTCTGGTCGAGTTTCAACACTTCGGAAGGATGAGAGATCCGGCCCCAGGAGATATCAGTGATGTAGAGCAGGCCGTCCAGTCCGCCAAGGTCCATAAAGGCACCAAAGTCGGTGATATTCTTCACGGTTCCTTCCAGTACCTGTCCTTTCTCCAGTTTGCTCATGATTTCGGCACGCTGTGCCTCAATATCGCTTTCGATAAGCGCTTTGTGCGAAACAACAGCATTCTTGATCGTTTCGTTGATCTTCACCACCTTGAACTCCATTGTCTTTCCAACGAACTGGTCGTAATCGGTGACCGGCTTCACATCAATCTGTGATCCGGGCAGGAATGTTTCCATGCCAAATACATCCACGATCAATCCGCCCTTGGTCTTGGAGGTAACAGTACCGGTGATAACTTCACCCGTTTTATGCACTTCCACGATCTTCTCCCATGCACGGGTAATACGCGCCTGTCGGCGGCTGAGGTTCAGGTGTCCTTCCCTGTCTTCTTTCTCCACGATCATCACTTCCACTTCATCACCAACTGTAAGAGCGGGAAGGTCGCGGAATTCGTTCAGGGAGATCAGACCGTCGCTTTTGAAACCGATGTTGAGGACCACGTCCGTCTTGGTAAGACCTACCACCAATCCTTTGATCAGTTCGCCATCGCTCAGTTGCACGAATGTATCATCGTACACCTTGTGATACTTCTCTTTTTCTTCACTCGTGTAAGAGATCACATTACGCCTGTCAACATTCCAGTCGAAATCGTCATGCGCAGTTACTACTGCTTCCACAGGTGCTGTTGTTGTCGCTGCAGCCACTTCCGGTTGATCACCCGAAGCGGACTCCTGTGCATCAGCGTTTAATTGTTTGTGAATGATGTTTTCAAACATGATATAATAGTCCCGAAGGGTTTTATTTTCGGGGCAGCAAAGATACGGGAAATAGTCCGGAGTACGGAGTCTGGAGCCGGGAGTTTTATGCAGTGAAAAAAGCGCCTAAACTATTGACAAATAGCTCAATACAGTAGATCTTTTCAAGCAGCAATTCAATTATTGACAGGAACACTTTGCAAAGTCCTTTCCTGATCCTGTTCTATCTTTTGATGGTTGAATACCCTTTAATATATTCACCAAAAAGAATCGATTGCTTTATTCCGTACTTAAAATAACCGCCCGGATCGCAATCAGGATCTTTTGCAGGAAGATCATCATCAACAAACCGGAATTACTGAATATAAAGGGCCCGGTACTGCTGGCCGCCAACCATCCCAATTCATTTTTGGATTCCGTTATCATCGACACCCTGTTCGAGCAACCGGTTTGGTCCCTCGCCAGGGGCGATGTTTTTAAAAACCCTTTTCATACACGGTTGCTGACAGCCCTTCGTATACTCCCTGTTTACCGCACAAGCGAGGGTGTGGAAAACCTGTCGGAGAACTACAGGACCTTTGAAGCCTGTATTGAAATATTCCGGAAAAACGGCGTTATAAATATTTTCAGTGAAGGAAAATGCGTGAACGAGTGGCACCTTCGCCCGCTGAAAAAAGGGACGGCAAGGCTGACGCTGAAAGCCTGGGAGGAAAATATTCCGCTGAAAGTGCTGCCGGTTGGCATTAATTACAGTTCTTTTTCCCGTTTCGGGAAAAACATCTTCCTGAATTTCGGAGAGATCATGGAACAGTATCCTGTCAAAAAAGGGGATGCTGACGGACAACGGCACCAGTCGTTCAACGCTATGCTCGCGCAGCAACTGCAGCAACTGGTTTACGAGATACCCGGATCGGACAAGCAACTTCAGAAACAAAAACTGGAGATCAGTCAATCCCTCTTGAAAAAAATTGTCCTGGCCCTGCCGGCCATCGCCGGCTGGATCATACATGCCCCGCTGTATTATACGGTGAAAGGGTTTACCGCAAAAAAAACCAGGGATACCGGTCACTACGATTCGGTGATGACTGCGATCCTGCTTTTTAGTTACCCATTATACCTGCTGGCGCTGGTTTCGCTGGTGGCCCTTACCACTGGTTCCATTTGGTCATTAACTTTATTACTGCTGCTGCCGTTCTGCGCGTGGGCCCTGGTGCAACTGAAACCGCAGCTTGATCATTGACCTATTGCCTGCGATCCGCGATCACCCGGGCGGCGATCCATCCGCTGGTCCACGCATGCTGGAAATTATAACCCCCGGTGATACCATCTACATCAAGTACTTCTCCCGCGAAAAAAAGACCGGGTATCTTTTTACTCATCATCGTGTTTGCATCTACTTCATTCAGCCGTATACCACCGGCTGTAACGAATTCTTCTTTGAATGTGGTCTTCCCTTTCACCTTACATTCAAAAGCGGTCAGCGACCGGATAAACTTATTGGAAACAGCCGCCGGAAGATCCGCCCAGCGCATTTCAGGGGTTACACCCGATTGCTTTGACAGGAATTCCCAGAGACGGGCCGGCAGGCCAATGCTGTTTTTCCCTATGATCTTTTGCGATGCATGGGTGATCCTTTTCTGGGTAAACTCTTCCTTCAGGTTATCTTCCTTCCAATCTGTTGTCCAATTGATCAAAATACTGAAATCATAATTCCTTGCTGCCAGTTCCCTCGCTCCCCATGCACTCAGTTTGAGAATGGCCGGTCCGCTCAGTCCCCAATGTGTGATCAGTAAAGGGCCCTCCTGCTCCGTTTTACTGCCGCTAATCCGCACCCTTGCCTGCGGCACGCTCACACCCATCAGTTCAGTAATCGGATTTCCGGGTAAATTGAATGTGAACAGTGAAGGCACCGGCGCTTCTATTGAGTGACCCGTTGAACGGAGCCAGTCAAACATCCCTGGTTTCGGGTAACCCCCGCTGGCAATGCAAATAAAATCTGCAGTAAGCGGCCGTTGAGCATCTGATTCTATTATGAATGGGCCTCCTTCTGACTTCAGGCATCCGACCTCAAACCCTTTCCGGATCTCCACACCGTACAGATCCGCTTCTTTCATCAAACAGTCGATGATCGCCTGGGAGGAATCCGAAACGGGAAACATCCGGCCGTCCTTTTCTGTTTTAAGTTTCACTCCCCTTTCTTCAAACCACCGGATCGTATCGGTGGTGAAGAACCGGTGAAAGGCTTTCCTCACAAAATAATTACCTCTTGGATAGCGGCGGCTCATTTCATTGATATCAAAACAGGCATGTGTTACATTGCAGCGACCGCCACCGCTCACTTTCACCTTTGACAATAGTTTACCGGATCTCTCCAGGATGGTCACCTTCAGCCCCGGGCTCATCCGGGCCGCATTTACGGCACAGAAAAATCCCGCGGCACCGCCGCCGATTACAACCAATGATCCTGATGAAGACATAAAAAATAAACTCCTTATGCGAGACCCGCCCTGGCCGGTTGAGAAGAGGACTGTTCGATCTTCGAAAGAGTGTACAATGCGGAATTGGAAGCTTCCGCTTTTTCAATGATGCTGTAATCGGAAAGTATATCAGCCTTACCTTTCTGCACACATACATCATGTTCAAAGTGCACGGAAGGTTTCCCGTCTTTTGTCCGCACGGTCCAGCCATCATCCTCCGTATATACTTCCCGGGTTCCCATATTGATCATCGGTTCGATCGCCAGCACCAATCCTTCCTTCAGTTTGGGACCGCTTCCCCGTTTGCCATAGTTGGGAACCTGCGGATCTTCGTGTAAACTACGGCCAAGTCCGTGACCTACCAGTTCCCGTACTACACCATACCCGTTCTTTTTTTCCGTATGTTCCTGGATCGCAAATGCGATATCCCCGATCCGGTTTCCGGCAATCGCTTTTTCAATCCCTTTATAAAGTGATTCTTTGGTTACCCGGATCAGTTTCATGGCCTCCTCCCCCGGATCACCGATCGCGAACGTATAGGCATGGTCGCCATGCCAGCCGTCCAGGATAACGCCAATGTCAACGGAAACGATATCCCCGTCTTTTAATTCACCGGGCCCCGGGAAGCCATGCACTACCACATCATTGACGGAAATGCAGGAATTAAAGGGGTAGCCTTTATAATTTAAAAAGGAAGGTATGGCCTTATGATCCCTTATGATCTCCCCTATTTTCTTATCGATGGAAAGCGTTGTGACACCCGGCTTGAGTAAACGGGCGATCTCCGCAAGGGTCTTGCTCACCAGCAGGGCGCTCTTGCGCATCAGTTCCACCTGTTCCCTGTTTTTATAGATCATCATCCTGCAAATATCCTTAAAAAAAAGAACCCGGCAAGCAGGACTGGCCGGGCACTTACTGGAATATTGTTGGTGCTTACATCTGTACGGCAGAAGTAGTTTGTCTTCCCTGAATTCTTCCGCTCTTCATCAGTCCGTCATACTGGCGCATTAGCAACTGTGTTTCGATCTGCTGGAGTGTATCCAGGATCACACCTACCATGATAAGCAGGGAAGTACCGCCGAAGAAAGTGGAGAACTGCTGCGTAACACCCAGCCGCTGCGCGATCCCCGGAAGGATACCGACAAAAGCGAGGAGGACAGCGCCTGGCAGGGTGATGCGGTCCATAATAGTACCGATATAATCCGCCGTAGGCTGACCGGGTTTTACGCCCGGTATGAAACCATTGTTCTGTTTCAGGTTATCTGCGATCTGCTTGGGATTGAAAATTAATGCTGTGTACAGGAAGGTGAAACCGATCACCACCAGCGAATAAATAAGCATGTACCAGATGTTACTGTGATCATTCAGCGCCCTCAGGAAACTGCCGCCACCGGAAGGATCGAAATTCGCAAAAATGGTAGGGATGAAAATGATGGCCTGCGCGAAGATGATGGGCATTACACCCGCGCTGTTCACCTTCAGGGGAAGGAACTGGCGTGCGCCACCGAACTGGCGGTTACCCACGATCTGTTTGGCATAATTCACCGGCACTTTTCGTACTCCCTGGATCAGCAGGATGCATCCCATGATGATCGCAATCAGGATCGCAATTTCCACGATGAACACCAGTATCTGTCCGTTACGTACAGATTTGGCGCTCAGTTCCTGCAGGAATGATTGTGGTAAACGGGCAAGGATACCGATCATGATGATCAGGGAGGTACCGTTTCCAAGACCTTTGTCAGTTATCTTTTCACCCATCCACATCACGAACATCGTTCCGGCCGTTAACACCATCACGGTGGTGAGCCAGAAATTGGCAGGCGAGAAGCCGGCCATCATCCCGCCCTGCTGCATCATACCCCGCAGGTAGCTGACATATGCGGATGCCTGGAGAATGGTAACGGCCACCGTAAGGTAGCGGGTGTACTGGTTGATCTTTTTACGTCCGCTTTCGCCTTCTTTCTGTAATTTCTGGAAACGGGGAACCAGCACGGTCATCAGCTGCATAAAGATCGAAGCCGAGATATACGGCATGATACCCAGTGCGAATATGGAGGCATTATTGAACGCGCCCCCGGAAAAAGCATCGATCAGCCCGAGGATACCCGTGCTTTCGCCTGCCTTCTGGATCTCGTTGGGATTGATACCGGGCAATACAATATGGGAACCCACCCGGTAGATCGCGATCATCATTATGGTGAACAAGATCTTCCCACGCAGCTCTTCGATG
>CAZEZE010000184.1:0-5834 GCA_964516445.1 uncultured Chitinophaga sp.
CGTAGCCTTACTCTCTGCAGCATTGGGCAACCTGGCAGCCAATAGGGCAGCCAGGCAAAAAGTGCCACAAATTGCTGTTTGTGAGATACATATATTTTTGGAAGACGTACGAAGCATATTTGTAATTCTGTACTTTAGGGTTCCTGTTCACTATTCACCCTTCACCACCTCAATCAACCAAAAATACACTTTTCTGGCAATTATAGGTAGTCAACCTTTTAGGTGCTGTTGCCCCCAACTTTTCAGGCAAACACGACCTTATCCTGAATAATATGGTACAATTTGATGGTCAGCGCATGAAACAGCATTTTACCATGAGCATTGCGCTCTATATAATAGCTGGCCCGGTCAATTTCTCCTATAATTGCTTCCTGCTGCTCGATTCCGGCTATTTTATTCAGTCTTTCAGCAAAATCTTTTTCCATGCCAATCGAATCCGAAGTTTCCCCGGTTACCCTCAATCGTATGGCCTGCTCCAGGAGATGGTTGAAATAACGGAGGAACTGCTTTTGCTTTTCCCTTCCCAGCCGGCTGATCTCTTCCACCCATTTGGCCTGGGCCACCGGTCCTGTTCGCAACATGGCATTCAGCCATTCCCTTAATAGGACCTGCCAGTCCTCTTCTGCATGCTGTACCAATTGCAGGGCCTCGCGGTAATTGCCTTCACTAACTCCGGCCACTTGGGCGGCAACGGCGGGACTCGTTTTATTCCGGCTGATCAGCGCCTCTTCGATCTCCTTTGTTTCCAGCGCCGGTATTTTGATCAACTGGCAACGGCTAACAATAGTGGGTAATACCAATGAATCATTTTCCGCCACCAGTATGAACAAGGTATCGGGCGGGGGCTCTTCGATCAGTTTCAGTAATTTATTTCCTTCCGTGCCCAGCATTTCCGGCATCCACATGATTAGCACCTTGTAACCGCTTTCAAAACTCTTCAGGCTCAGTTTGCGGATGATGTCGTTGCATTCTTCGGCCGTGATCTTTCCCTGGCTGTTCTCTTTTTCCTTGATCATTTCGATCCAGTCGAATGAATTACCATAGGGATTCAGCCGGATGAACTCCCTCCAATCGTTAACGAAATCAGTGGCAATGGGTTTTTCCCCGGCTTTCTTTGTCACCGTGGGATATGAAAAATGAATATCGGGATGGATCAGTTGTGACGCCCTCTGGCAGGAAGGACATAGGCCGCAGGAATCCCATTTTATTTCTCCTGTTATTTGGTTGGAAGTTTCAGAGGGAGGTCCTCCAAACAACGAAGGGCCGGATGCCCCTTCAGCAGGTTTGGGGTTGCAAACCATATATTGGGCAAACGCCAGTGCCAACGGCAGGGCGCCGCTTCCTTCCTTACCTAAAAAAAGAAGGGCATGACTCAGCCTGTTATGCTGTACCAGTTCCGCCAGTTGCTCTTTAACGGCCGCCTGCCCGATGATATCGCTGAATTGCATGGAAAGCGAAAATATATCATCCGGGCAAGAAAAAAGCGATACTGTATGGCCAGTATCGCTTTATTATATTCATATTTATTTTAGTTCAGGTATTTCTTTATATCCTCGCTCATCGGTAAGGTCTTCGGACTGAAAGTGGCGATCAGTTCCCCCTTCTCGTTCACCAGGAATTTCCCGAAATTCCAGGTCACTGGATCGGCAAAACCTTTGGCCGCGGCTTCCGCCTTTAAATATTTATAAAGCGCATGCACATCATCTCCTTTAACGGAGATCTTTTCCGCCATAGGAAAGCTTACCCCGTAATTCTTTTTACAAAACTCCTTGATCTCGGTGTTGCTGCCCGGTTCCTGGTTACCAAAATTGTTGGCGGGGAATCCTACAATGACCAGTTTATCCTTGTTCTCCTGGTACAGTTTTTCAAGGCCTTCGTATTGGGGCGTAAGACCGCAGGCGGAAGCGGTGTTCACGATCAGAATCTTCTTTCCTTTGAATTTGGAAAAATCAATGTCCGTTCCATCCAATGCGGGCACTTTGAAGTCATAAATAGATGTTCCGGACATACTCACGGAAAAAACAAGTGTTAGTAATAATGTTTTCATGCAGGTTCTGCTTTAAGTGAATAACAAAGTTAACCGGATTCGGTTTGGCATTTGCCCAAAATACTCTTAATCCTTATAGCTGCAGGTCTATTGACGTTCAAAACAACCCAGGTCGGGCAGACCTACGGCCCTGGGGTTGCCGTCCAGATCGGTGGGGATTGCGGTACCCGCTCCTTTATTGATCGCGGGGGAGGATGTTTGCAGCCTGAAATCGTAATAATTGCGGGAAGTATTGATGCTATCGAACCGGGGAGCCTGGTTATTGATCGCCTGGTTGATCGTACAGTTGGCCGGTGCGGCCTGAACCTTCCAGAGAGTGTAATCAAACAACACGCTGAAAACGGTATTCCCGTTCTTCTCCACGATTACCTCATTATTCACCAGCCCGTTCTCACCCCAGAAAATGCAATTGCGGAAAACGGCGTTGAGATTTGCCGATATATTATCCGCATAATTACTCAACGTGAGTACCGGGTCCTTGTGTTCGATGAAGCGGTTGGCCCAGGTAGCCACGGTGCAGTGTGTGAACTGGTAGTCCCCGCCTTTGGCGAGATAAAGATTTCTTCCGCAGTTGGTCACCAGGCAGTTCCTTGCCCTGATACTGGAGTTCAGGGCGATGATACCGGCATCATAAGCATTATCGATCACACATTCATTCATCACCAGTTTGGGATTGGCATTGGGTGAGGGATCGAGTAACCCGATGGCCTGGTAGGCATTCCGGATCGTGGCATAGGTTAGCACGTTGTCCTTTGAACCCGCAAGAAAGAAGATACCCGGCCAGCTTGCAGGATGATCTTTATAGGGCTCATCCATCCGGTCGCCCTGGAAATAGACCCTGTCGGCCGTATCCTTCAAACCATTTACAAATAATGTTCCGTTGACGATGATCGGGGCATCTGCATGCACATAGATCCGGCAGCCGTTATTGATCGTAAGGGTTTGATTTGTATTAACGAGCAGGGATCCGAGTATCACATAAGGCATATCGTTGTTCCAGGTCTCGGGTGCATTTACAATTTTGTCCCTGAAAAAATGTGCATTCTGTCCCCAAGCTTCCAGTTGTACCAAACGGTTCTTACCGTTATAACTAACCTGGATGCTGTCCCGGATTATAAACGGAAGATTACCTGTACCGGGATCTACATTCACCTGTACAAAAACATAGACGCTGTCATTTGCCGCGATGTCCAGGTTGCTGAACTGTGTACCAACAACGCCATCCACATTCATTTTATAAACCGAAGAAGATCCTCCCATCAGTTTCAACGAGGACAGTTTTAATTTCTGGTCATTCTCATTGATGATCTTCAGAATCCGGTAGGTAGAACCCGCCCTAACGAATAGCGTATCGAATTTGAGCGTGTCGGCCGATACAGTGACCCTGGCATCGGGACTGGTAATGAAAGAATCTTTCCGGCAGGAGAAAAGCAGTATGGCAAAGGATATGATTACGGTTCCGGAAAGCCTCATGGGAATCAAAAATAGTTCAAAGTATTTGAAATTAACGGGCCGCGAAACAAAGAGCGGCAACTGCCAGGCTGATCGTTCCCGCCCTGAGCAATTCGCTGCCGCAGGATTCCAGCGTAGCACCGGTGGTGATCACATCGTCAACAAGAAGGATTCGCCGGTTGGATACCAGCTCCGGTTTTGTCAGCAGGAATTTGCCCTCTATATTCTTCCACCGCCCGATCCTTCCTTTTTTGGTTTGTGTTTCTGTATGCTGCGGCCGGGTGATCACTTTATCCAGTACCGGTATGCCTGTGATCTCAGATATTCCTTCGCAGAGGACAGTGGCCTGGTTATAACCCCTTCTTTTTTCTTTGGCGGGAAATAGGGGAAGCGGGATCAGGGCATCCGCATCAAAACGGTTTGTTTTTTTCATCTGTTCCCCCATCAGCTTTCCCAGTTGTAGTCCCAGGTCTTTATGGCCTTTGTATTTAAAACGGTGCATCAGGTGCTGAACCAGCGATTCCCGGTTAAAGTAGAACCGGGCTGTTGCACTGTATAAGGGCAACCGTCCCCAGAATATCTTTTCTACCGGGTTACCCGCGTAGTGTTCAAAATTCGTTTCCGGAAGGGCATGCATACATCGCATGCAGAGAACTGATTCCCTGCTGAGCAGGTCGCTCCCGCATCCTGCGCAAATATGCGGGAACAGGAGGTGCAGCAGTGAATCTTTTATTTCTTTCAGTACGTTCATCCAAACAGGTACCTGTACACTTCTTCCACTCTTCCCATCATCACCACTTCGATCCCGGGGGTTTGTCCCGTTGGTTTAGGCTTTTGCCGGGCGAGACCCTTTTGGTTGTATTTGGAAACGATGATCTTTTCAAAACCCAGTTTCTCCGCTTCGGCGATCCGCTGGTCGATTCGGTTCACCGCACGGATCTCCCCGCTCAGTCCCACTTCACCCGCAAAACAAATATGCTGCTGCAGGGGAACATCTTCATAAGAAGAAAGCAGTGCACACAATACGGCGAGATCGATGGAGGGATCTTCCACTTTCAGTCCACCGGCAATATTCAGGAAGACATCCTTCACGCCAAAATGAAAACCGCCTCTTTTCTCGAGTACGGCCAGCAATAACTGCAGCCGGCGCAGATCAAAACCGCTTACAGTGCGCTGCGGTGTTCCGTAAACGGATTGTGTCACCAATGCCTGCACTTCGATCAGCAGGGGCCGCATACCTTCGATCGTGGCCGCAATGGCAATGCCGCTCAGTTCATCCTCTTTCTGTGAGATCAGGATCTCGCTGGGGTTCAGTACACCCCTCATGCCCGCATCGGTCATTTCATAGATGCCCAGTTCAGCCGTGCTGCCAAAGCGGTTCTTCAGCGTGCGGAGTATCCTGTATGCATAGTGACGGTCACCTTCAAACTGCAGCACTGTATCCACCATATGCTCCAGGATCTTCGGACCGGCAATGCTGCCGTCCTTTGTAATATGACCGATCAGGAAGACCGGTGTACCGGTTTCTTTCGCAAAACGCTGAAACTCGGCGGCACATTCCCTGATCTGTGAAACGCTTCCGGGAGATGAATCGATCAGTGAAGTATGCAATGTTTGTATCGAATCAACGATCACCAGTTGCGGTTTCAGCTTTTTGATCTCCTGGAATATGGTTTGTGTTGAGGTTTCCGTCAGCAGGTAGAAGTGTTCATTCTTCAAACCCAGGCGATCGGCGCGCATCTTGATCTGCTGTTCACTTTCCTCACCGCTGATATAGAGAACCGGGATATCTTTCAGCCAGAGACCGTTCTGTAAAAACAAAGTCGATTTGCCGATGCCCGGTTCACCTGCCACCAGCACCAGGCTCCCGGGAACGATCCCGCCGCCCAGCACCCTGTTCAGTTCAGGATCGGATGTAGGCAATCTTTTTTCATCCGTGCTTTCGATCTCGTTCAGCAGGATTGTACGCCCTGTTCTTTTTTCTCCGTTGTAATCTTTCCAGCCGTTCGTTTTTGAACTGTCTTTCTGGATCAGTTCTTCCACAAATGTGTTCCATTGTCCGCAGGACGGGCACTGCCCAACCCATTTCACACTTTCATACCCGCAGTTCTGACAAAAAAAAGATGTCCTGACCTTACTCATGCAATAAAATTAAACGATTGGGTTGTCTTTATTCAAATGTTTGAACAACGAAAAAATGTGAAAAAAACGAAGCCCTTATTTTGTGCGGATCAGGGATTGTGTAAAGTAAAAAGAGGATGGAAACAAATGGGTGTTTTATAAATGTAAAAAGGGCCAATCTGACGATTGACCCCCCTTACTTACTAACCCATTA
>CAZEZE010000185.1:0-5800 GCA_964516445.1 uncultured Chitinophaga sp.
CCAGGAATTGTGCATAATCAAGCGTCAGTTCTTCTCCCAGAATTATCTCTTTTACTGCCAGCACGTTCAGGCCGTCAAAAATAGTATTCGGGTCGCAGCTATGGTTTTGCGGCGCCCATTCCGACGGATCCTCATCCCAGAGAATAAATAGTTCATCGCTCACCGGGTAAGCATACCGGCGGAAATGCATTTTTTCATCCTCGTTCCAGTTTTTCTCTACAAAACGTTTGGTGATGATCCGTTGCGAACGCCCTTCCCCTTTGAAAATGATCTCTCCATTATTAATAGCCCGGGTGGCATATATGCCATAACCGGCAATGGAGTTGCCCTTCATCTCAAAGGGTTTGATCTTGCGCTTATGACGGGCGATCCCTTCTGCGGTAATGTGGCGGAGAAATCCTGCCTGTCCGACGCCATCATGTTTTAATATATAATCGGCAGAGCCCTCGAATCCGTCTGAATAGAAAACTGAGCAGGTAAAATTGATCTCCAGAAAATAGATCTCGTTCTTTTCGTTCACCCGGAAATCCAGCCGGGCATAACCAACACCGGTAAACCCCTTGAATATCTTTGCTGAAGCCTCCCGGAGTTTCCGATCCAGTTCCGGGTCACTACAGGGTACATTACAATCAGGATGAAGTTCAGATGTCTTTAAGGCATAGGTCTTAAACTCTTTCCCTTCCGGAAAAAGATACTCAACGGGCCGGTAAACCGTACAACTATGTTCATCCGTATTGGCCGCCACCAACACGGTGAACTCCCTCCCCGGGATATATTCCTCAGCGAGCAGGGGGCCATACTCTTCCAGTATACTGATGCATTTCTGTTGCAATTCGATCTTATTGTGCACCAATGAATGTTCATCGACCCCGAGGCTGTCACCCGCTTTGGCGGGCTTTACAAAAAGCGGGAACCGCAGGTGCTTAACTGCCTCATCGGCATCTTTCAGTTCATGGATGATCACATAACCCGGAGTTTTCACCCCTTCACAATAGGCCAGGTATTTCATCAGCTCTTTGGGAGGGTCGTAGAGTTTGGTGGTGGGACCGGTGAAAGGAAGATTCAAGAGCTCCAACGTATAGATCACATCGATACTGGGGACTTCCCATTCCAGGTAGCCTTCGCAGAGATTTACGAATACATCATAGCCTTCCCTTCCCAGTTGTTTCAGTTGTTTGTACGTGGTGAGTTTGTTCAGAAATACATTGTGCACTTCGTGTTCAGGTATCAATGCCGCAAGATCCCGGGGAGGGTCGTAGTTCTTATAATCAACCCCGGTGGTGGAGTAGTCAGGTTGCAGTACACAGATCTTCATGCGTAACGAAGCTATTTAATAAGTTGAAAAATTTGCTACAGATTACACAGATTGAAAAATAAATTGTCACGAAATTAAACGAAGCGTTTTTCAGGAGATGGGTTTGTTTATGTGTGCAGGTTTTGACGACCGTGGTTTTTTAACCGTTTTGGGAGTTGCCCCTCTCACCACACTTCTCCGCAATGCATCTTTCAGTATCTCCGCAATGATCTCTGTAAACGTCACATTGGAGGCTTTAAGGATGGCGCCGATCGAAGTATAGTTCTCATCTTCACTCAGGCCGCACTGTGCATTCACCTCCAGCATATACAACTTGCCGGTGGCCATATCCTGGCGAATATCGATTCGGGTATATCCCTTTCCGCCGCAGGAACGATAGGCCTCCAGGCTAAGCCTTTTCAGGTCGGGCACCAGTTCCGGTTCCGCCGGGTGGTATTCATAAAAATTCTCGTTCCGCGGCATCGGGGTTTCATCCTCATAAATTTCCCAAAGCCTGTCAAAGGAGAGGAATTTCTCCGATTCGGGCAATGATTCATGAAAGACCCTTTTCACCGGTTCATAAACGATGCAATTCCCGGGGTCGTCGGCCGAGCCGGTAATGAACGCGGTATATTCCGGGCCGGTAATGAACTGTTCAACGAACAAACCATCCGCCAACAGGTTCCATCCCCGGTAGCCTTTGTAAATTTCTTCTACTCTTTTTATCAATTCCTCTTCACTGTACACAACATTCTTAACGGATACACCCATACTGCCACCGGAAACAGCCGGTTTGATAATGATAGGAGTTCCCACCCTTTTACAGATCCCTTTTGTGGAACCCTTCCTATCCGATATCACCCTCCAGTTAGCCGTCGGAACCCCTGCCTTGTCAAAAGCTTTCTTCATGGGGATCTTAGAAGTGGTCACATCATAAAAATGAACATCGGATCCGGTATAGATCAGTCCCCGTTTTCCCAGTTCATGAATGACCGATACCCCGGGGGTGCCGTTCACTTCGTCGCCGTCGCAAAGGTTCAGGATCAGCGGGGTCTTTCCGTTACTGTTCCGGGCGATCGAAGCGATGACGGACTCATAATCATTCATTGTCACGGGCTGCCATTTCCATTCCACCCTGAGTTCTTTAAAGACCTTTGTGTATTCCTTTATACTCTGGGAAAAATCATAATAATGCTGAATATTGGGATCTTCCGATTCAAGATGAGGTGCCAGCACCCAAATGATATATGGCTTCAGCAGCCGCTGTGCGTCAGTTGTCTTCATTACTCGTCAGGCTACTTTTCTTGCCGTTCGTTTCCGCCGGGCAAGTTGTTGTTGAATAAATGCAGTGAGCCGGTATTTTTCCTGCGCTTCTTTGGAAAGGAATTTTGCCCCCCGTATAGTTCCCAGGCATTCGCGGCTGCCGCAATAGCAACTGAACGATTGCGACATCTGCCATTCCGTGGATGGATAGAAAAAGGTCATTTCCTCTCCCGGTGCGATCTCTTTTAGAGCCAGTAATTTCAGGGAGGAAGTATCAAAAAACACATTCGGGTCACAACTGTGGTTGATATACTGCAGGAACTCCGGTTGCAGGGTGATATGCTTATCTGCCCCGACCTGAACGGTCAGGTAGGTTGGCTCAGACGAAATAGTACCGGCAGAAAAGCCCGCGATCACATCGCCCGGATGAAATGAAACCGTGGCAAATAACGCGTTTTGCTGATTTGAAATTCGTTGGCGCACTTCGGCAATTTCATGACTGCTTATAGTGCGGAAAGCAGGGTGGTTTATCGTCTCCATAAATGAGTTGGTAAGTAATTAAATGAAAGTTATTAAGAAACTTTAAACCAACAAACCTATGGATGTTAAATGTGTATAATTACGTTTCATTTATTGAATAACCAACTTCCGTATTTAAGAGGGCAGTTTGAAGACACGGAAATATGTCAAATAGTTTTATGCAGCGGCAGCAGCTATATGTCCTGAACTTTTTCAATCCGGATCCCCAATAAAGCCATGACCCACCGGATCTCACCATAACTTATATCATCCCCCAATTGTTCTTTTACCGGCGTGATCGAGCTCCCGCTAAATCCCCGTAATGCCTCTTCGATCCTTGCCTGTTTGTCGCGGTCAAGTATATCGCCAATACTGATATCACGCCAGGCCACAAAGCGGGTGAGGTGTGACTCGATGGTGCTGATGCTGAGTTTTCTATCTTCGGCGATCTCGCGGACGGTTTTTCCTTCCCTGATCCGGCGGAGCGTCTCTGCATAGGTGTCCACCTTTTTTTTATTCGGATCCCGTTCCGTTCGTTCCTTACGTTCCCGTTTGGGAGATTTTTCATGAATCAGCGAGTGCAGATCATGCCGGCTGCAATATTCCAGTACAATGTCCAGGAATTCCTGTCCGTACTGCGCGATCCTGGCATCCCCGAACCCGCTGATCTTCCGGAGTTCAGCCAGCGAATGCGGCAGGTAACGCGCTATTTCGTCAAGTGTGTTTGTTCCCGCTACCAAATAGATCGGCAGGTCTTTTCGGGAGCAGATAGTATCCCTCAGTTTTCGTAATTGCTGGTGCAAAACCGGGTGGGGGCTCTCGGTTCTTTTGGTAGAAGCACCCGCATAGGAATTGACAGTAAAGGGTGGCAATACAAAATTTCTTTTCCGTACGTAGTAGGTATCCAGTTCAAACTTATCCGCCACTCCTTCCATTAAGAATTGCTGCTGAGCCAGACAGGAAAAAATTTCCCGCAGTGCATCATTGTACTCTTTGGCATGCATCCGGCTGTCGGTGACAGCCGCCGAACGCTGGATGAATTGGCGGACCGTATTTATTTCAGCCACAAAATATGCTACGGCGGCTTTTATCCTCTCCTGCAGCAATTGATTTTCACCCGCAATGCCTTCCTGGAAAATTGACCGTAGCTGTTGCTGAAACCTGGCCGCCATTCCCTGCAGGGATTCCAGCTTACCCGAAAGTTCATTAACCCAGGTTATGGTCCCTTTTGAAAAAGATGAACCATGTTCAGCCAGGTATTCCTGCAGCTCGCCACCATTGCGGACACCGTTGCTGAAATCGAAAAGGGAGCAAAGAACCGTAAGCAGGTAATTATCCCTTGCGCTGGCCAGTTCCCGTTCGAGGTGACTGTGGCTAAGAGCCCTGTCAGAAAATTCAGTGATCCTCGGATCGCTGAACAGGCTGCCCGGTCTTACACGGCTCTGCAACACCAGTCCTTCTAAATTTGTACATCGGCTCAGTGCCACATATACCTGGCCCGGTGCAAATGCCTCACCGGCGTCAATGATGGCCTTATCAAATGTGAGTCCCTGGCTTTTATGAATGGTTATTGCCCATGCCAGACGTAAAGGATATTGTGTAAAGGATCCGAGTACGTCGGTATCCAACAGACGGCTTGTTTTGTTGAGGGTGTAGCGGACATTCTCCCATTTTTCCCTGCCCACCTTTATTTCATCGGTTTCACCTTCGCAAAGCACATGAATAGTGTTGGTATCGAGTTTTGAAACGATGCCGATCTTTCCGTTAAAGAATCTTTTCCCGTTCTCAGCGGAGTCGTTACGGATGAACATGACCTGCGCCCCCTCTTTCAGGTACAGTGTTTCGTCCGCGGGGCAGGCTTTCTCCGGAAAATCACCCGTGACCTCAGCTTCGTACGTGAAAATATTTCCGGGGAGGTTTCGCAATTCCCCCGCGTTGATGTTCTTTGCCTTTTCGTTATGCGTGGTGAGAATGATATAACCATCCTGTTTACTGCGGCGGAAACCCGGCTGGAACCTGCTTTCGAGAACCTTCATGCCGATTTCATCCAGCTCGTTGTTGCGGACCTGGTTCAGCACCGAAATGAATTGTTCATCGCTTTGCCGGTAAATTTTATTGAACTCAATAAATACAGGCGGATCTTCTCCCAAAACGATACTGTCAAAGAAATAGGGGCTTTTGTAATATTCTGAAAGAAGGTTCCATTCCTCGTCCTTTACTACAGGGGGTAGCTGCAGCATATCCCCGATGAACAACAACTGTACGCCGCCAAATATTTCCAATGGGCGCTGGCGGATATGGCGCAGCACCGTATCCAGGGCATCGAGCACATCGCAGCGTACCATGCTAATCTCGTCTACCACCAGCAATTCAAGTTGCCGGAGAACTTTTCTCTTTTCATCATTGAAACGAAGCCTGCTCAGTAATGCCTGCCGGTTAGTAACGGCTGAATGGTTGCCGAAAAAGCCCTGTCCCCTTGTTTCGGGGATAAAGGGAGAAAGCGGGAGCTGAAAAAAGGAATGGATGGTGACGCCGCCGGCGTTGATGGCGGCCACACCGGTGGGGGCCACTACGGCCATTTGCTTGGGGCATTTCTCGCGGATATATTTTAAAAAGGTGGTTTTTCCCGTACCGGCTTTGCCGGTAAGGAATATGTTTCGGTTGGTCTGGTTTACGAGCTGGATGGCCAGCTGGAACATATCATTATTACTATCGGGAGTGAAT
>CAZEZE010000186.1:0-5794 GCA_964516445.1 uncultured Chitinophaga sp.
CAGCGTCAACCTGAATTTTATAGCATTTAATAAATACCTGTGGCCCGGTAAAATGGACGGATTATTCTTTACGGTATTTATCATTGCCATCGCGGCCGCCGAAGCTGCCGTGGCCATCGCCATCATTATTAATTTATACCGCAGCCATAATTCCATTGATGTGGAAAATGCGGAGGAACTGAAATATTAGTATGCCTGATGCGAATATCATAGCACTGATTCCCCTGCTTCCCCTTGCGGGATTTGTATTGCTGGGACTTTTCGGGAAGCGGTTCCCGGGCAGGAGCGCCGGCTATATCGGGACAGCCCTGCTGCTTGTGTCCACCGCCATTGCTGTATACACTGCTTATTCCTATTTCACCGCTCCGCATACCGGTGCCTACCAGCGATCGGTGCCGCTTAATTATACCTGGCTACGTTTCAGTGAAAATTTATCTATCGATATGGGGATCCTGCTCGATCCCATTTCCATGATGATGATCGTAGTGGTCACTTTTGTATCGCTGATGGTGCATATTTACAGCCTGGGGTATATGAAGGGTGAAAAACGGTTCGGCACCTACTATGCTTTCCTTGGTCTGTTCACGTTCTCCATGCTGGGACTGGTACTGTCCTCCAATATTTTCCAGATCTATATCTTCTGGGAACTGGTCGGTGTTTCTTCGTTCCTGCTGATCGGGTTTTATTATGATAAACCCAGCGCGGTGGCCGCCAGTAAAAAAGCGTTTATTGTCACCCGTTTTGCGGACCTGGGTTTCCTGATCGGCATCCTTGTTCTCTCGTATACTTCGGGCACACTTGATTTCAACACGATGATCGCGACATTGACATCGCAGGATTCCAGTCCGATTAAAAATGCCGCGGCGACTTCCTTCCTTGGTATTTCCGCCATTACATGGGGTGCGGTACTGGTATTCATGGGTGGCGCGGGTAAAAGCGCCATGTTCCCGCTGCATATCTGGCTGCCCGATGCCATGGAAGGTCCCACGCCTGTATCCGCATTGATACATGCCGCTACCATGGTGGTTGCCGGTGTTTTCTTAGTGGCGCGACTATTTCCCATATTCGCCATCACAACTCCTATCGTACTGGAGATCGTTGGATGGGTGGGTGCCGTATCAGCCATCATCGCCGCCATCATCGCCTGCACACAGACTGATATCAAACGGGTGCTGGCCTATTCCACCATGTCACAGATAGGTTTTATGATGTTTGCACTCGGCGTTTCAAAATATGGCGGGGAAGCGGGACTGGGTTATACCGCATCCATGTTCCACCTTTTCACGCATGCCATGTTCAAGGCCTTACTTTTCCTTGGCGCGGGTGCTGTCATTCATTATATACACAGCAACGAGATGAAGGACATGGGCGGACTCAGAAAATATATGCCGATAACGCATATTACTTTCCTTGTCGCCTGCCTGGCCATTGCCGGTATACCTCCCTTTGCCGGATTCTTCAGCAAGGAAGAGATCCTGCTGGCAGCCTACCAGCATAACCCGGCCATTTACTGGATCGCATTACTTACATCCGGGCTCACTGCCTTTTATATGTTCCGTTTATACTTCAGTATTTTCTGGAACAAGCCTTATCAATCACATGGCGAAAAGCACGGTGAAGGCGGTTTTGCCATGATGCTGCCGCTGGTAGTACTGGGAATCGGCGCTGCCCTGGCAGGATTTATTCCCTTTGGCAAATTTGTGAGTACAGACGGTGCTCCCCTTGCCTCCCATTTCCACCTGCAATTCTCTATCGCACCAGTGGCCCTTGGACTGGCAGGTATTTTTACCGCGATGTGGTTGTACAAAAAGCAAAACGACAGGCCGGCCAGACTGTCTGCTTCTTTAGGCAGTGTTTATAATGCGGCCTACCATAAATTTTATATCGATGAGATATACCTTTTCGTCACGAAGAAAATACTGTTCAACCTGGTAGGCAGGCCCGCAGCCTGGTTCGACAGGAACGTGGTGGACGGAATGGTGAATCTCACAGGAAACACAACCCAATTCGTATCCGAAAAAATCAAAAAGCTGCAGTCCGGGAAAGTACAGCAATACGCGATCTACTTCCTGGCCGCGGCGATCTTACTGGCAGTGGTATTTATTTATGCCTGGAAATAAACCGGAATGAACCTTTTATTACTCATAGCAACCCCTTTACTAACTGCTCTCGCAGTTTTATTCTGCCGGAACAAGGAGCAGGTGAAATGGACCGCCCTCGCGGGTTCCGTGGCGCAAATGGGGATCGCATTCTTTTTGCTGTACGCTTTCAACAGTGAAAGAGCGGCTGGCGCAACGGCACAGATGCTCTTTGAAGAGAATTACAAACTCTTCAGCACCCCGCGGATCAATTTTCATTTCGGGGTCGACGGGCTTTCGGTTTCCATGATCCTGCTGACCGCTTTCGTGGTCCTTGCCGGCGTACTGGTTTCCTGGAACATGGAGAAAATGACAAAGGAATATTATTTCCTGCTCATTCTGCTCGCGCTGGGCGCCTATGGTTTCTTTATATCGCTCGACCTGTTCATCCTTTTCTTCTTCCTTGAAATATCCGTGATCCCGAAATACCTGCTCATCGGGATATGGGGAAGCGGCAAAAAAGAATACAGCGCCAATAAACTGGCCTTAATGCTGATGGGCGGTTCCGCACTGATACTGGTTGGGATACTTGTTTTGTATTTCAATGCCGGCCATAGTTTTGATATCACTGAATTATCCAGGGTCAACCTTTCCGGTCACCTGCAGAAGATCATTTTCCCGCTGCTGTTCCTCGGATTTGGAGTGTTCACCGCCCTCTTTCCGTTGCATACATGGGTACCCGACGGTCACTCTTCCGCCCCCACGGCCGGATCAATGTTCCTCGCCGGTATATCGATGAAACTGGGCGGCTACGGATGTCTGCGTGTTGCTACTTACCTTTTACCGGAAGGGGCAAGGGAATATGCCAACATTATCATCGTTCTTTCCGCCATTGCCATTTTATACGGCGCCTTTGCCACCATGATGCAGAAGGACCTGAAATATATCAACGCGTATTCTTCTGTCAGCCATGTGGGATTCAGCCTGCTGGGTATCGGTATGCTCACACAAACCGCCATCACCGGCGCCATGATGCAGATGGTATCACATGGCCTGATGACGGCCCTTTTCTTCGCCATCATCGGAATGATCTACGACCGTACCCACACACGAATGACCGCGGAAATGGGCGGACTGATGAAGTCAATGCCTTTTATCACGACCGTATTCTTCCTCGTGGGTCTTTGTTCACTCGGACTCCCGGGGCTCAGTGGCTTTGTTGCCGAAATGACTGTATTTGTGGGTTCATGGGAAAACCCGGGAGCCTTCTACCGGATCGCTACCATTGCTGCCGCTATGTCGATCGTGGTGACGGCGGTATATATATTGAGGGCGGTAGGGAAAGTTGCTATGGGACCCAGCTCCCCTCTTTCTTTAGGGAGAGGGGTCGGGGGTGAGGCGGGGGGAGAAGGGGGATTCTCTGACGCGAACTGGAATGAGCGACTCGCAGCAATCGTATTAGTCGTCGGTATTTTAGCCATTGGTATAGCGCCGGGCTGGCTCAACGATTTATTGCAACCGGTTTCGGAGACAATTATGAACAGGATAAATGGAAAATAAAATAGAATTATGAACGCCGAACAAGGATATCTGAATGATGAAGTGAACTCCGAACAGACTTCATTATTCATAATTCCTTGTTCAATATTCGATATTCATGAGTGATTTTCTAACATTGATGAAAAGCGAACTGGTGATCACCGGTATCATCTTCCTTTTACTGTTTATCAGGATCGGCAAGGGGATGAAGAACGAGGCATTGCTGCCGCTAATACAGGTGATGTTGCTGCTCCATTTCATCGGTGGTTTCTTCTTTAACGAGGAAGGCTCCCTTTTCGGCGATATGTTCTATACAACCCCGCTGATCTGTTTACAGAAAAACATACTGAGCCTGGGCGTCTATCTCATCTCCCTGCTTTGCGCTGACTGGCTGAAGAAAACGGAACATCTTACCGAATTCTTTATCCTGATGCTTTCCGCCCTGCTGGGTATGTACCTTATGATCTCCAGCGGCAATCTCCTCATATTTTATCTTTCGCTGGAACTTTCCTCGATACCCGTGGCAGCCATGGCTAATTTTGATCTTGCCAAAAAACGTTCCTCCGAAGGGGCAATGAAGATGATCCTTTCTTCGGCATTCGCTTCCGGCATTCTGCTTTTCGGTATTTCGCTTTTCTACGGGGCCACCGGCACCATCAGTTTTGGTGAAATTTCGCAGCATCTTGATAACAGTCCCCTGCAGGTACTGGCCTTCGTATTCCTGTTCACAGCTTTCGCCTTTAAACTGTCCATCGTTCCCTTCCATTTATGGACCGCGGATGTGTACGAGGGTTCACCGGTGGCGACAACTTCATTTCTTTCCGTTATTTCAAAAGGGGCCATCGCCTTCGTTTTGATGACCGTTCTGTACAAGGTGTTCCAGCCCATGCAGGAAACCTGGTACATTTTGCTGGTGGCGCTGGCCATTGCCACCATGCTGATCGGTAACCTCTTTGCCCTTCGTCAGCAGAACATCAAACGCTTCCTCGCTTTTTCATCGATCGCCCAGGTTGGATTTATACTGGTGGCCATCAGCAGCAATGCCGCCACGGGGCTTCCCTCCGTGATCTATTTCATACTCATCTATGTATTTTCCAACCTTGCCGCATTTGGAGTGGCCGCGGTGATCACGGAAAAAACCGGCAAAGAAAATATCGACGATTATAAAGGGTTGTACAAAACGAATCCTTTCCTGGGCTGGATCATGGCGCTGGCCCTGTTTTCCCTGGCCGGGATACCACCCACGGCCGGTTTCTTCGGCAAACTCTTCCTGCTCACCGCCGGTAGCAGTACGGGGAATTTCTGGCTGATCCTTTTTGCCGGGCTGAACATGGTCGTCTCCCTTTTCTATTACCTGAGGGTGGTCAGGGCCATGTTCATGGACAAGAATGAAACACCCATTGAAAAAATAAAAATTGCATTCCCGGTCAGGCTTGGTATGATCATTTGCGGCGCTGGTATCGTACTAGTGGGTTTGCTTAGCTGGATACTTGAATATATACAATCACTTGTAAAATAAATTCTCCCCCGCGGGAGTAGTTGAAGGAGGGATTATGGCGATCAACAAGAATCATGAATTTGAAGAACTGAACGGTATAAAATGCGGTATCGTGGAGCGCAATGTAAAACCGGAAAGGGTTGCCTTTCTTAAGGCATTGCTGGAATTCAACGGGTTTGAAGTGGTGACCATTCCCACCCCGCCTCCCAAGACTGCCGCCCCTGCGCCTCCAAAAGAAGGTGAAGCCCCGGCTCCGCCGCCACCCGCCCCTCCTGCACCCGAGACCTTTACCATGGGTGTTACAGACTATACTTTCAACCCCATCAATGCCATTTTCGGAAGGCAACTAAAGACCCGGGACGGGCATATTGTAACCCTTGCCTACTGGCAACAGAAAGAAACGGTGAGCCAGGATGAAATTCCCTATTACGAGCACGAATAACCTGGTTCTTTGTAAATATCCTCTCCTTTTCCCGGCCTTTGTCAGGTCGCAAAATGATAATCAAAACCTGATTACTGATTTTTTTCTATTGAAACACAGAGGCACAAAGACACAGAGACACGGAGTTTAGAACACAATTAAAGGAAATTCCGCCGTGTCTTCGTGTCTTGGTGTCTTGGTGTTTCAAACCCCTTTAACGATCAAAAACTGGCACCTGATTTTTTTGTTTTGAAACAC
>CAZEZE010000187.1:0-5668 GCA_964516445.1 uncultured Chitinophaga sp.
GTGCTCAGCAGCAACACAAGGGTCATGATCATTTTTTTCATAGCATGGATTTTCCGGAAAAGGTTCAAACAGGGTGCCATTCCGGGAAAATCAGGATGAGAACAGGCGGCAAAAGTTTTCCCCCGTACTTATTCATGGACAAATCCGGGGGAAAAACCGCAGGTAAACCATACAAACCTGCCGTCAAATAAATTTGCGCAATCGAAAGGTTGCATATATATTTGCAACCGAACGGTAGCATTAAAAATTTACCCGATGCGCAGAGACGTCTTCCAGGCCATCGCCGACCCCACCCGGCGGGCCATCCTGGGCTTGCTGGCCGCCGGGGCCATGACCCCGAATGCGCTGGCCGCCCGTTTTGACAGCAGCCGGCAGGCCATTTCCAGGCATATCCGTATCCTGGCCGAATGCCGGCTGATCCGCCAGGAACTTTCCGGCCGCGAGATCTATTATCATTACGAACCCAAAAAACTCAAAGAAGTGGACAAATGGCTGCGCCCTTTCCGCATGATCTGGGAAGACCGTTTCCGTCAGCTTGATGACGTTTTAAAAACCCTTAAACATAAAAAATCATGATGCTGACAAAGGAAACACGGTATACCGTTGACCGGTCGGTAAATAAAATTGTGGTGGAAAGAGAATTCGAAGCCCCGCCTGAACTGGTTTGGCGTGCCTGGTCGGAACCTGCCTTGCTGGACCAATGGTGGGCGCCTAAACCCTGGAAAGCCATCACCAAAACCATGGACTTCCGCAGTGGCGGACACTGGTTATATTATATGGAAGGACCGGATGGCGCCCGTCATTATTGCCGGGCGGACTTTACCCTGGTGGAGCCGGGTAAAAAATTTATTGGTGACGATTCCTTTTGCGATGAACAGGGCGTAACGCAACCGGAGCCGCCCGGTATGCACTGGGAAGCCGTTTTTCAGTCTTCGGGTACCGGCACGCGGGTGACCGTGGAGATCCGGTTCGCCTCCCCGGCCGACCTGGACAAGATCGTGGAAATGGGCTTTAAGGAAGGGTTCGCCGCAGCGCATGGTAACCTGGATCAGTTACTGAAAAAAACTTATTATAGTTAGCGGGTGCGAGATATGACAATAATGCCGGGGGAGCCGTGAACGGAATTTACAAACTCCCCTTATAACCCTGAAGGTATTTCCATCCGGGCTCTTCTGATCAACGCACCACCACCAATTTCTTTGTAACAACTACCTTGTCCGTTACCAGTTGAACCATATACGTGCCTGCTTTATCGAAAGTGATATCCAATTGAGTTTGCCCCGGCGGGATCCTAACCTGTTTTACCTCCTGACCCGCCGCATTGAAGACGCGGATAAATCGTTCCCCAGTATTTTCACCGCGGTGCACTACCAGTTTAACCTTGCTATGGGCGGGATTAGGATAAAGGAGTAATCCCGGTTTGAGGTTATCCTCCTGCGTCAGTCCGGACGGAGCGGTTACTGTTCCTGTACAGGGGCCCACATAATCCCCGTGTGCGAGATGGGCCGGCACGGCTGCAATATCGATGCAAATCTGTACCCAGGGATTGGACGCACTGCTGGTATGATGGCACAGCATTACTTTGGTATTATTGTTACAGCGCACGTCCTCGGCAAAGATATTGGCACAATCTGCAGCGGTGCAATTATTGGCATCCGTAACTGTTACACATAAATTCGCAGTATCCATCAGGCAAATGGTTACGGATGAGGTGTTGGCCCCGGTCATGGTTTCACCTGGCAACAGCGCACGGTCAAGTGTCCAGCTGTAGGTAAACGGCGCAGTGCCGGCCGTCACCACGGCATTTTTTGTTTTACATTGACCGGGCGGATAACCGTACAATAAGGATTCATCAGGACCGGCACTCACACTTATGTTGCAGCAATTCTCATCAATTTGACCATTGCAATTATCATCCTTATTATTTCCGCAAAGTTCCGCTGCGCCCGGATGAATATCCGGATTATTGTCATCGCAATCCAGGCTGTTTGACACATACCCCGGGGGAGGGCTGCAGGTATTAATGGTTACCGACGGGCTTCCGTAGCCATCCTGGTCCGCATCAGCGTACCATACGACCGCGCTGAGAGAGACAGGCGTTAAACCCACCCAATTGGAGGTGTTTCCATCAAGCGTGAAATTATTTAAGGTGCCGTTGTGGTTATAAGCTGAACCATCTGACACGGTGGTAAGCCCGGCATTATTTCCGTTTGAGAGGCCCTGGTCGAAACGATAATAAGCGACCAGGTCGGCCATGGAAGCCGGATTCGGCAGCACCGACGACATGGACGCTACGATTTGTGATTGGGTTCTTACCGAATTCCATAATCTGATTTCATCCATGTAGCCATTGAAATTTCTTCCTCCTCCATGCCAGTTTCCAATCCATATATCGTCCCCGCTGCCTGAACCATTAATCGTGCCCGCCACTGCCGCTGAACCTGCCAGGAGCCCATTAATATATACCCTGATTTCATTGACATCTTTCACCAGCGTTAAATGCTGCCAGGTGTCAGGTGTTAGCTGGAAGTTGACGAACCCGCCCGAAAGGCTCATTCCTACCCCGAATTGCCAGTCATACACCCCGGTTGGCCATTTCTGACATACCCACCGGATATTACTGCCGTGATTATTGTCAATGATGTTAGCATACGTACTTTGGCCTGCGGCCGGATTCACCCAGAGCTCCACCGTAAATACCTGATAGTTCCACCAGTTGCCCGCGCTGATAAAATCGTCAGCGCCGTCAAAGTGAAGCGCGTTGCCCGATTCGTCTATTTGCCCGTCACAATCCTCATCAATGCCATTGCATACTTCTGTTCCAAAGGGATGAGCCGTATTTACGGCGTCGTTGCAATCGGTGTAGTCCGCAACATAACCGGCAGGTGCGGTACAGGACAGGAGGCTCACGGAATAATTCCCGTAGCCGTCACCATCGGTATCCTGGTACCAGATGGGAACCATACTGAAGGGAACGGGGGAGCCAACCCAGTTTGATGTTGTTCCGTTTAACGCAAAGTTGATCAGCGTTCCGTGGTGAAGGTGTGCCGAGTTATCCGTTACTGCCGTGAGTCCCGCATTATTTCCGCCGGCTACTCCCTGATTGCATGGGTAATAAGCCACCAGAGAAGTCTCCAGGGCGGGATTCGTGAAGTGCCCCGACATATAATTTGAAATCTGGGCCTGCGTACGAACCGCCTTCCACAACCTGATTTCATCCATGTAGCCGTTAAAATTTCTTCCGCCGCCATGCCAGTTACCAATCCATATATCGTTACCACTACCGGAACCGTTAATGGTACCGGCAACGGCTGCTGAACCTGCCGGGATTCCATTAATATAAACCCGTATTTCATTTACATCTTTCACCAGCGCCAAATGCTGCCAGGTATTGGGAGTGAGCTGAAAAACGATCACACCGCTCTGAATACTGGCCGGTATTCCGAATTGCCAGGCATTGGGACCTCCGCCTGGTTCTCTCTGGCAAACCCATCGCACCCCGCCCGAGTGGTTGTTATCAATGATGTCTGCATATTCCACCTGGGCCGGGGCCGGATTCACCCAGAGTTCAACCGTAAATGTCTGGTAGTTCCACCAGTTGCCGATACTCACAAAATCGTCTGCACCGTCAAAGCGCAGGGCATTACCCAAAACCTGGTCGGTATAGGAATCACAGTTGTCATCCACCCCATTACATATTTCCGTGGCGCCCGGATGAATGGCGGGATTATTGTCATTACAATCAGTATTATCAGATACATAACCCGGAGGAGCCGAGCAGGCAATCAGGGATACGGATGGGTTTCCGTAGCCGTCATTGTCGGCATCCTGGTAATAAATATTGCTGCATTGAGCAAACGATTCCCGGCCGGTCAGCAAAAACAGAAACGCCAGCTGAATAATGGTGATAAGTTTTTTCATAAAAAATTTTTTACCCGAGAGGAAATTCCCCTTTCAGGCTTACTGTTTCACAAATTTTATTACTGATGACAGCTGATCTGATTGCAAATAATATACCCCCGAAACAAATTTTTGCATATCGACCTTTGCTTGTGAAGTACCCGCATATTTCCGGTAAACCATTTTTCCTGCGCCGTCATAGATACTGATCATCCCCAGTGGCCGGGTTTCCCTGTTCAGCACGGTAAGCAGGTCGTTTGCCGGATTCGGGTAAAGAACCAGGTTGTCGCCTGCCAATGACCCGGCGAATCCGTTGTTTCCGCGGGCGATTGCCGGCGGAGGTGCCTGATACGTGAAGAGTATCAAATCCTCGTTACCGGTTGCTGTAATCGTGAGCCCGGCAAAATGAATGGTGCCGCTTATGGTTTGAGAAAAAAGGAATCCGTCCGGCAAGACGGCAACAGAGGGATAGCCCGTACTGCTTCCGGTCGCAGTATCCGCCAGGGGGACTTCCGTTGAATCAAGGGCGGATCCGTTAACTGCGGACAACTCTTTAATCCCGTAAAATGTCTTACGTAATAACATGGCCAGGCTGCCGTTCGGATGCGGTACTGTTCCATAGGATATTCCGTATAAAGGTGTAATCCACGAACAGCTTCCGGTAGCAGAGAATTTGGCCAGGTAACCCGTTGTTACGGGGCTCGACAGGGAGCAACCGTTGGTGGTAATCGTATTGCCGCCGTACATAATTCCCCGTATGTAAGCATTGTTGCTGTTGTCGAGGTATAATCCATACCCGGGTAAATAACTGATATTGTTACTTCCCGATATGGATGTCACCCAGTTCACATTTCCGCTGCTGCTGATTTTCGCCAGGAAAACATTTTTCACCGATTCGCTCCCGGTGTTCACGATAAAACTGCCAAATGCAACGGATCCGATAACTGACCCGGTAATAAAAACATCCGTGCCGTTGCTGAGAATATCGGAGGCGATCGGGCTGGCCCCGCAAACAGTTCCTGTTGACTGACTATTGAAGAATTTTTTCTCCCATTGTTTGACTCCGGCTGAGTTGTACTTTGCCACATAGATACAGGCTATAATTACATCCTGGCTCGGAGAAGGAGGACAGGCCCAGCTGCAGGCCCCGGTACCTTTAAATACCTTGTACGTTTGTCCGCCTGCGATATAAACATTTCCCAGGAGATCCACCGTTACAGATTTACCGGCATCTCCCCCGTACCCGGCACAAAAATTCCCTTCTTTGGTACCCTCCCCTTTTGCCCATACGATGGAGCCGCCGGCCGTAAACTTTGCCGTAAAAATGTCCGCTGTGTAATCCGGCCCGCTCTTTACAGAGCTCAGGATAATATTGCTGCCAAAATTTACCCTTCCCAGGAACCTCCCGGTCATATATACATTTCCGCCGGCTTCAGTCGCCACTCCGCTGATCTCCGCATAACTGTACCCCCCGGATATGGTTAACGGCAATAACGATATGGCCCAGGCAAATGATCCGTTGGGCAGCCGCTTGGCCGCAAACCCGGTATTATAACTGCCCGGAGCCGGACTGCTATTAACGAGTGTATACCCTCCGATAGTCAGGGTTGTTTCATACTGACCGGTAATAATGGTGTTTCCATTATTATCCGATGCGACAGGCCCGCTCCTTTTTCGGACATTCTCGCTATTGATGACCTGATAGGAATACCCGCTTTGAGAATAAGCAAGTGCAAAAAGGAAAGTAGCGGAAATGGCGGTGAAAAAC
>CAZEZE010000188.1:0-5630 GCA_964516445.1 uncultured Chitinophaga sp.
TTGTTTGCCTTTTTGTTCAGGCGGAAGGCAAAGCTAATGAAACGGATGTAACCAAAAAAAATGCCCCGTGATGACGGGGCGTACATTTATCCGGATGGGATCAGTTTTTTTCCGCCATTGTCGATTCCTTCTGAAGTGTCAGCACTTTAGAGGCCGGTTCGAGTTTAACCTTACCGTCCAGGTCACTGGTAACCACCAGCCGGCGCGCACGGGAGTTCCTATAATAAAGTACCCCCAGGCCTGAAAAAGCAAGTACCAGCAAGGCCAGTAGCAGGTAGTTGGGTCCAAGTCCCCTTCCTAACCAGCCCAGCCCGATAAAGGCAATATTCACAGCCAGGCAGCAGGCTGTTACCGAAGCATGGCCTAAGCCCCTGTCAAGCAGCATATGATGCACATGGTTCCGGTCGGGAGTAAAGGGCGATCGTCCATTCAGGATCCGGATACTGAAAACCCGGAGGGTGTCCAGCAGGGGGACCATCAGAACAGAAAAACCGATCGCGACGGCTGCGGGTATCTGTATACTAACAAAAGGGGCGTCTGCAACATTGATGAATTTGATCACCAGGATGGCATTGACGAGACCGATCATCAGGGAACCGGAGTCGCCCATGAAGATTTTAGCCGGGTAATGATTGAATATGATGAAAGCGATGAGGCTTCCCGCCATGGCAAATGCCAGTAATGCGTAAGCCTGGAAATCGATGGCAAAGAAATAGGAACCAAAGACCACCATTGTCAGTATCCCAAGGCTGGATGCCAGCCCGTCCACACCGTCGATCAGGTTGAATGAGTTAATGACCACAATGATGGTCAGGTAGGAAAGTGCAAGGCTAAAGGCCTCCGGAAGTTCATTGAACCCTAAAAGTCCGTGCATACTGTCGAGCCGGATCCCGCCCAAATGGATCAGTATGGAAGCCGCAATGATCTGGCCGATGAATTTCTTTGTAGCGGAAAGGATCATCAGGTCATCTTTCAGACCCAGGAAAAAAATGACCAGCGCAGCTGCGAAAAAATACTGGAACTCGGGGTTAAGGTAACCCTGGATGGATAAAAGTGATGCCAGCAGAAATCCTCCGAAGATACCCACACCGCCAAGTGATGCTACCAGCCGGGTATGAACTTTTCTTTCATCGGGTATGTCGTATAATTTCTTCTGTTCGGCAACCTGTAAGATGACCGGGATGGCCAGGAAGGTGATGATAAAGGCCACAGAAGCTGTCAGTATGATGTCCAGCATTAAAGCAGTTTTAATACGATACCAAATTAGGCATTAACCATCAGGTTCTTCGTTAAGCTTACATTATGAATGCTTTACGCAATCATTGTGCAAGCGTTAGGATAAATGAATTTGTTATTAAGTTGATTTACCCGGTTGGATTTTGTATCAAAAAAGATTGCACATTTGCTGCGCAATCCCGGATTTGAAGCAGCAAGATACAAAAAGTTTAATAAGAAGGTATTTTTATGAGTGAATTGACATCCATTGCCACACAGGTTCGCCGTGATATTCTCAGAATGGTTCATGGCGTCAACAGCGGACATCCCGGCGGGTCGCTGGGCTGTACTGATTTTCTCACAGCTCTGTATTTCAAAGTAATGAAACACGATCCCTCGTTCAGCATGGATGCCAAGAATGAGGATGTATTTATTCTGTCCAACGGGCATATATCACCGCTTTTTTATTCCACATTGGCCCGCGCGGGATATTTTGATATCAAAGAACTGGCAACGTTCCGCAAACTCAATTCAAGGCTCCAGGGTCATCCCGCCACACATGAAAAACTCCCCGGTGTTCGGATCGCTTCCGGTTCACTGGGACAGGGCATGAGCGTGGCCATCGGGGCCGCCCTTACAAAAAGACTCAATGGTGAAAAGAACCTGGTGTTCTCCCTTCACGGTGATGGCGAACTGGATGAAGGCCAGGTCTGGGAAGCCGTGATGTTTGCCGCACACCACCAGGTGGATAATCTTATCGCTACTATCGACTGGAACGGTCAGCAGATCGACGGGCCAACAGATAAGGTCATGAAACTTGGAAATATCCGTCAGAAATTCGAAGCTTTTGGCTGGGCCACCCTTGAAATGAACGGGAACGATATGGATGATGTGGTGGCAACGCTGGAAAAAGCGAAATCAATGACCCGCCAGGGTAAACCTATCGGTATCATGATGCATACGGTCATGGGTAAAGGTGTTGATTTCATGGAAGGCACCCACGAATGGCATGGGATCGCTCCGAATGACGAACAACTGGCAAAGGCGCTGGCGCAATTGCCGGAGACTTTAGGGGATTATTAAAATCCCTGGTTCTCCCGAATTTATCTTTTGATTTCGTAGCCGATAAATACAAGCCACAGATTACACAGATTTCCACAGAAAAGTTTCCAAGAATTAAAATCTGTGCTACTCTGTGAAATCTGTGGCAAAACTTTTATCCCGGGAATTTGATAGGGATTATTCACTACGCAACGAAAACTCCTGCCCTGCCGCTTTTCTTGCAGGCATCCATGCAGCGATGAACGCAATGAAAAAAACCGTACCACCGATCAGCAGGAAATCCATCAGCCGGAGTTTTACAGGAAAATGGGTAATTAAAAATGAGCCCCCGAGCGGGACCAGGTGATATTTTATTTGCAGCCAGGCGATCAGCAGGGCCAGTAACATCCCGATCCCGCCGCCGATCAGCGCCAGCAACATTCCTTCACTTAGGAAGATCCGCTGAATTAATGAACGGCTGCCACCCAATGCATGCAGGATACTGATATCTTTTTGCTTTTCCAGCACCAGCATGGTCAGTGCGCCGATCATATTAAAAGCCGCGACGATCATGATCAGGCAGAAGATGCCGTAGATGGCCCAGCGCTCCACATTCATAACGGAATAGAGGCTGCGGTTTTGTTCATACTTATTCTGCACCAGGTAACCTTTCCCGAAAATGGCCTGTACGGCTTTTTTGACCTTACCGGTTTCCGATGGATCTAAAAGGGCTATCTCGATTCCGCTGTAATCATCGGGACCGAGTTTCAGCGCTTTTCTCACAAAATCAATATTGGTGATCCCGTATTTATTATCGAAATCCTGCTGGATCAGGAAGGCGGCAGCGGACCGGATGGTGTCATTGCTGATATCCTCGAGAAGGTTGATCTGTTCGGAACTGTTCTTGCGCGGCAAATAAATTTTCAGGATAAAAATATTCCGGTCGGCCACAATGCCCAGGGCATTCTCCACCCCCGCACCCAGCACCAGTTTGGGTACGGCTTCCGTGCCCAGGTCATACTCCCCGTTCACCAGGCGGTCGGCCACCCCGGTTGTATATCGGTAATTGGCATCCACACCCTTCAGGTAAACCACCGACTGGTATTCGCCGTTCTGTACCAGCGCCTTTTCTTCGGTAACACAGGAAAAGATCTTTATTCCTTTAACCGTTTTTAACTGCCGCAACTGATCCGGGGTGGCGGTCATGGTCTTGCCGCTGACCGCCGTGATCTTAAGATCGGTGTAAAAGGAGGAATAAAGTGATTTGACCAGCCCTTCAAAGCCGTTGAAAACACTCAGTACAAGGATCAGCGCCGTGGTGCCGAACATGATCGCCGCAACACTGGTCCATGCAATGATATTGATGGCATTCGTGGATTTTTTGGCTTTGAAGTACCGCCAGGCGAACAGCAATTGCAATGTATCGGGTTAATGGGTTAACGTTTACTCAGGCTGATCCTTTTTTTCTTCGCTGATCTTCTTAAAGATCTCTTCCATTTTGAAAACATGGTCGAGCGTATCATCCTGGAAGAATTTCAGCACCGGGATGCTGCGTAACTGGTGACGGACCCGGGCAGCCAGTTCCTTTTTGATCTCGTGGTGACGGTCTTCTACCCGGTGCAGGGCCGCTTTCACATCCTTTACCTGGAAAAAACTCAGGTAAAACCGCGCTTCCAGGAGGTCAGGGGTCACTTTTACGGAAGATATGGATACCATTCCCCCGTCGATCATGTTCAGACCCAGCCGCTGAAAAATGATATTCATCTCCTCGTTCAGCAGCCCGGCTATCTGTTTTTGTCTTTTACCTTCTTCCATATACTTGTTGATTTGCCGCCCGCCTTCGTCCCGGCTTAACAGGGACTTCGGCGGGCACAGTAAAATTAGTTACTTTGCTGCTTTGCAGCAGAAGCAATTTACATGAAACAATACTCCAGGATCTTTAACTACCTCGGCGGATACAAAGGCAAGATATTCCTCTATTTCCTCTTTATTTTACTGAGCATCACTTTCTCTATCGTGTCTATGGGTATGCTGATGCCCTTCCTGCAACTGATCTTTACCGGCAAAGGAATAACCAGCGAATCGGGCAATGCAGTAATCCAGTTTATCAACCACCAGTTAAACCATTCCCTGGAGGTCCGCGGCCCGGCGAGTACACTTGGTTTTATTTGCGTGTTAATGATGGGATTCATCTTTTTAAAGAATTTATTCCTTTACCTGTCCTATATCGTTCTGAACCCGCTCAAGAACCAGGTGGTGAACCATCTCCGGGAAGATCTGTACGAAAAGATTTTGCGGCTGCCCATCGGTTTTTTCAATGAAAAAAGAAAGGGCGACCTGATGAGCCGTATGTCGAATGATGTGGGTGAAGTGGAGGGTTCGGTGGTGGGCACACTCGAGGGCTGGATTAGAGACCCTATGACAATTGTCGTTACGCTGACCGTGCTCTTTCTGATCAGCGCCCAGATGACCCTGTTCATCCTGATCCTCATTCCCGTGCTGGGACTGGTGATCGGCAGGATCACCAAATCCCTGAAGCGCCATTCGCAGGAAGCGGCACAGAAGAACGGGGAGACCTTTTCGATCATTGATGAGACCCTGGGGGGGTTAAGGGTGATCAAGGCATTCAATATTGAAAACCTGCTGCGGGCAAAATTCCTGAAGACCAGCAATGAACTGCTGCGGACAAAAAACAATATTGTCTTCAAAAGGGATCTTGCTTCCCCGCTCTCCGAAGTGCTGGGTGTATTGCTTTTCACCATTGTATTATATTATGGAGGCCGGCTGGTGCTCCGCGGGGAATTGCTGGAAGCCTCCGCTTTTTTGGGTTTTCTTGGCATCTTCTATAACATTATCAACCCCGCCAAATCCCTGTCCACCTCTTTCAGCAATATGCGCAAGGGAGCTGCTGCCATCAACCGGATCGAAGAAATACTGATGACACCCGAAACCGTGGACGACAATCCCAATGGTATACAGTTGAAAAGTTTTACCCGTCAGATTGAGTTCAGGAATGTACGGTTTGCCTACGATGATGCAGTGATACTGGACAATATCAACCTCGTTGTTGAAAAAGGAAAAACGGTAGCCCTGGTAGGATCCTCCGGCGCGGGCAAATCCACCCTGGCCGATCTAGTACCCCGGTTTCATGATGTAACAGGAGGAGAAGTGCTCATCGACGGTATCAATATCAAAGATTACTCACTGCAATCGGTGCGCAATCAAATGAGCATTGTCACGCAGGAACCGATCCTCTTCAATGATACCATTGCCAGTAATATCGCCCTCGGCCAACAGGGCGCCACTGACGAACAGATCATGGAAGCAGCCAAAATTGCCAATGCCCATGATTTCATCATAAAAAAAGAAGGGGG
>CAZEZE010000189.1:0-5592 GCA_964516445.1 uncultured Chitinophaga sp.
ACTATCGCCGCGATCCTGCTGGAAGGCGAATCCGGTTCCTCCGGTTGTTTGAAATACCCTGCTGGCTACCTGAAATCCGTTAGAAATATCTGCGATAAGCATGGGATCTTATTGTTCATTGATGAAGTAATGAGTGGTTTCGGCCGAACCGGCAAATGGTTCGGTTTTGAGAACCATGAAATCGTTCCGGATATGATAGCGATGGCTAAGGGCCTCACTTCCGGATACCTTCCTTTTGGCTGCCTCATGGTGAGTGATACAATCGCGGCGAAATATGATGACACTGTTCTGTCTCTCGGACTCACCTACTCCGCTCATCCGGTCAGTTGCGCAGCAGCACTGGAAACAATAAAGATCTATGAAGATGACGGGTTGATCGGGAATTGCGTTACCATGGGAAACTATGTGGAGCAAAAAATGGGAGAATTAAAACAAAACCATCCAAGCATCGGCGATTTCAGGAACACGGGATTACTGGGTTGCATCGAACTGGTGAAGGACAGGAAGACCAAAGCACCCATGGCACCTTTCAACGCCAAACCGGATGAAATGGCGGTGATGAATAAAGTGGCTGCAAAGCTCAAAGAGCTGGGCATGTACACGTTTGTAAGATGGAGTTATATTTTCATTGCTCCGCCTTTATGTGTAACTAAAGAACAGATCGATGAAGGACTGGGGATCATCAGTGAAGCGATAAAAATCGCGGATGCGGAAACAACCGCCTAAATCCCCCGCAGGGGACTTCAGAAACCCTAACGTTTTGAATACCGAATGAATAAGGATAGCTCCAAAATACCGGAGGATGAGAACCCCCTTTCGGGAGGGAGTGGTGCTTTGATCAACGATGACCTCGCCCCTGTTCCCTATGAGAGACGAACCTGGGGCACCTGGAACTATGCCTCGCTTTGGATCAGTATGAGTCTATGCATTCCCACCTATATGCTTGCCAGCTCCCTGATCGGCGGCGGTATGAACTGGTGGCAATCCATCCTCACCATTTTTTTCGGCAACCTGATCGTACTGATCCCGATGATACTGAACGGACATGCCGGCGCCAAATACGGGATCCCCTTCCCTGTATTTGCAAGGGCAAGTTTTGGTACGAAAGGTGCCAATATCCCTGCCATGTTAAGGGCTGTAGTTGCCTGCGGATGGTTTGGTATTCAAACCTGGATCGGCGGGGATGCTCTTTACCATATCCTGAAAGCATGGAACCCATCACTGGCGGAGGTAGACACATTGTCGCTTTTCCCGCAGGTTATTCCAATGACCTGTTTTTTAATATTCTGGCTGCTGAATATGTACATAATATATCTCGGTGTGGAAAGCATCCGGAAGCTACTGGTATTCAAAGCTATTTTTTTACCGCTTGCGGCTCTTGCCTTACTGGCATGGGCCATCACGGCGGCAAAAGGACTCGGGCCTATATTGGAGCAACCGGCTCGGATACAGGGAAGAGAATTCTGGAATTATTTCTTCCCGGCACTGACCGGAATGGTTGGGTTTTGGGCAACCCTCTCATTGAATATACCCGACTTTACCAGGTATGCGAGATCGCAAAAGTCACAGATCAGGGGCCAGGCAATCGGGCTCCCGCCTTCCATGACCCTGTTTGCGTTTATCGGTGTGGTTGTCACTTCCGCCACGCCGATTGTTTTTGGCAGCACGATCTGGGACCCGGTACAACTGGCCGGGAAATTTGAGAACAGGATCCTGGTAAGTTTCGCCATGCTGGCGGTGATCATTTCCACGCTCGCCACAAATATTGCTGCCAATATTGTAAGTCCGGCAAATGATTTTGCCAATCTGTCGCCAAAGAAGATCAACTTCAGGACAGGCGGTTATATCACGGGCGTAATTGGCATACTTATTTTCCCCTGGAAACTGGTGGCCGATCCCAGTGGTTACATTTTCACCTGGTTGGTGGGTTATTCAAGTCTGCTTGGACCGGTGGGTGGTATCCTGATTGCCGATTATTATTTTATCCGCAAACAACAGTTGCTGGTCAACGACCTCTACAGTCATAGCGGGAAGTATAGTTACAAAAGCGGGTTTAATTACTCCGCCATACTGGCTCTTTTGGCTGGAATTCTCCCGAACGTCCCCGGTTTTTTAGGGACGGTAAAGCTCTTGTCCCTTGACGCCTTGCCCATATGGATCACAAACCTGTATAATTACGCCTGGTTCGTTGGGTTTTTTGTCAGTGGTTTTATATATTGGTTATTGATGAAAAAAAAATAAAGACTATGTCAATCCTGATCAGAAACGGAAGGATCATTACTGCCACCGACGATTACGTGGCGGATATCCTTGTTGAAGGAGAAACGGTGATAGCTATTGGAAATAATTTGTCTGCAAAGGCAGAGAAGGAGATCGATGCCACCGGCAAACTTGTTTTCCCGGGTGGCATTGATCCGCATGTGCACCTGGATATGCCTTTTATGGGCACTTTTTCCTCCGACAACTATGAAACCGGTACCAGGGCCGCCCTGTATGGCGGCACCACTATGGTAATCGATTTTATCCTGCAGAAACAGGGACATTCCCTTCGTTCCGCCCTTGAAGAATGGCAGGGACGTAGCAACGGTAACTGTGTGGGAGATTACAGTTTCCACATGGCCGTCACTGATTTCAATGAGGATACGCGGAAAGAAGTACGGGAAATGATTGAGAAAGAAGGGATCACTTCCTTTAAAACATTCATGGCCTACAAAGGGGCGCTGATGATTGATGACCGGCAGATGGTCGGTCTGATGCAGGAGGTAAAAAAATACGGCGGCCTCATCAATGTGCATGCTACCAATGGAGACATGATCGATTTCCTGATCGCTAAACACCGTTCGGAGGGCAAATTCTCCCCCTTATATCACTACTTATCACAACCGGAGATAACCGAGGCGGAAGCCAGCGGCCGTTTTGCAGATATGTCCAATTATACCGGATGCCCGGGTTATATCGTTCACCTGACCTGTGAAGGAGCGCTGAATGCGGTGCGCAATGCTACGAAAAGAAACCAGAAACTATTTGTCGAGACCTGTATACAGTATTTGATCCTGGATGCATCTCTCTATGAAAAAGAGGATGGCGCCAAATGGGTGATGAGTCCGCCCCTGCGGGAAATGAAGGACCAGGCCACTTTATGGGCGGGTATCAACCAGGGACTGGTGCAGGTGGTAGCTACGGATCATTGCCCGTTCAAATGGGAACAGAAACGAATGGGCAAAGATGATTTCTCCAAAATACCCAATGGCCACCCGGCCATTGAAAACCGTATGGAGCTGTTATACAGCGAAGGCGTGAATAAAGGGAAGATCTCTTTAAATAAATATGTGGAAGTGGCCTGTACCAACCCGGCAAAGATATTCGGTATGTTCCCCCGGAAAGGAACGATCGCCGTGGGAAGTGATGCAGATATCGTGATCTTCGACCCGCAAGAAAAACATAAGCTTTCCGTAAAGACCCATCACATGAATGTGGATTACAGCGGCTACGAAGGATGGGACATCACCGGCAAAGTGAAAACCGTTTTATTAAGGGGAAAGATCGCGATCGAAAACAATCATTGCCATATTGACAAAGGATATGGTAAATTTATAAAGCGAAAAAAAGTTTCGCAGACCATTTAGATTTTCTCGCGGCGTATGCAAAGGAGCCACGACCGCAAAGAATTTAACTGCAGCGAACACTGCTCCGCGGCGTTCGCTGCGAGAAATAAAAATAAAACGTATGCCAAGAATCATCAAATCAGGACTTATCCAAATGTCGCTACCCAAGACAGAGGGCGAAGGAACGATTGAAGAGATCAAAGAAGCCATGCTGCAAAAACATATTCCCTATATTGAAGACGCAGGGAGAAAGGGGGTGCAGATCCTATGCCTGCAGGAAATTTTCAATACTCCATACTTCTGTCCCGGGCAGGATAAGGCCTGGTATGAAAGCGCGGAAACCATCCCCGGACCAACCGTGGAAAGGATGCAGGAGTATGCAAAGAAATACAGCATGGTCATGATCGTGCCGATGTATGAAAAAGAACAAGCGGGTGTATTATACAACACGGCTGCTGTTATCGATGCAGATGGCAGCTACCTGGGTAAATACAGGAAGAACCATATCCCCCACACATCCGGGTTCTGGGAAAAATTCTTTTTCAAACCCGGCAATTTGGGTTACCCGGTATTCCAGACCCGGTATGCGAAGGTGGGTGTATATATTTGTTATGACCGGCACTTCCCCGACGGGGCAAGGATCCTTGGTCTGAATGGCGCAGAGATCGTTTACAATCCTTCTGCGACCGTTGCGGGCCTTTCCCAATACTTATGGAAACTCGAACAGCCGGCCCACGCGGCAGCCAATGGTTATTTCATGGGTTGTATCAACCGGGTGGGCACGGAAAAACCTTGGAACCTCGGTAAGTTTTACGGGAGCTCCTATTTTGTTGATCCCCGCGGACAGATATTCGCCCAGGCCAGTGAGGATAATGACGAATTGCTTATTGCCGACTTTGACCTCGATATGATCGAAGAAGTAAGAAGTGTTTGGCAATTCTACCGGGACAGGAGACCGGAAACGTATGGGAAATTGGTTGAACTCTAGTTCAAGGAAATGAGCTGCGAGTTTTGCGCTGAAAGCTAGGAGAACAGCTCTCGTAGCTCAGAGTTCGCCCATCAAAGCTTTAATAATCGAAATAGAATGAGCCTCTCAAATAACAGATTAACCAAAGAACAATACGAAGCGAATTTCGCAGACATCCACCCGCCATTTGAAAATAAAACAGCGGCGCAGGTGGAAGCGGGTCGTTGCCTGTTTTGTCATGATGCTCCCTGTACAAAAAGTTGCCCCACTCATATTGATGTGCCCAAATTCATCAAACAGATCACAACGGATAATGTAAAAGGTTCCGCGCATACCATTTTAACCTCCAATATCATGGGAGCAGGCTGCAGTAAGGTTTGCCCCGTGGAGAAACTTTGTGAGGGCAGTTGTGTTTTTAATTTACTGGATGAGCCTCCAATCCCCATTGCCAGATTACAACGCTACAGTACGGAAACGGCGATGGAGAAGAACTGGCCATTATTTGAAAGAAAACCTGCCACCGGCAAAAAGGTAGCCATCGTTGGCGCGGGACCTGCCGGGTTGAGCTGCGCCCATGTGCTGAGCCGGGAAGGAGTGGATGTGACGATCTACGAGAAAGAAAGCAAAGGCGGCGGGTTGATGACCTATGGTATCGCAGCCTATAAAGTAACTCCGCAATTCTGCGAGGATGAGGTAAATTATATTACCGCGATCGGGGGTATTGAGATCAAATACAACCACGAATTGGGAAAAGATATTACCCTGCCGGAATTAAAGAAAAACTTTGACGCGGTTTACCTCGGAATCGGTGTGGGTGTGGCAAGACAGCTGGATATCCCGGGAGAAAAACTCGAAGGCGTGGTGGATGCGATCCGTTTTATTTATGACATCAGGGACAAAGGCTATCCTTCCGTTCCGGTGGGCGATAAAGTAGCTGTTATTGGAATGGGCATGACGGCCATTGATGCGGCCACCCAGGCAAAACGGTTGGGTGCTAAGGAAGTGACCCTTGTTTACAGG
>CAZEZE010000190.1:0-5580 GCA_964516445.1 uncultured Chitinophaga sp.
AGGTGAAATATCTGGAAGGTTGGAACCGGGAAGCCTGCTTTTTCAATATCATCCAGTGTTTCCTTTACACCTGGCAGGGTTCGCAGGTACACATAGTGCTGTTTCAATTCCTCTCCGCCCAACTCTTCCACAAAGAAGGTCTCCCCTCTTTCATGGGCTTCCAGGAAATGTATCAGGGAAGGATCTTCGGTCAGGGGCATTCTCAGCGAAGGCTGCAATACGCCCTCACTGCTCATCGAAAGGGTAATGGCCCTTTTTTCATCATCCCATATACAATAACCGGCGCTCCAGGCCGGCATGCCCAATGCCTGGATCTGCTGGAATAATAAATTGGCGGCCTGGGGAAGTTCATCACTTTTCTGCATGGCCATGGTCCTGGCACGTACTCTTTCCAGGGCCAATTGGATCTCTGCTTCCCTTGCCTGCGCTTCTGCTTGTTTCAGATCGTTGAAACGGGTATAGGTGAGATCAAACACTTTTCCAAAGCGGCTCAATATGTCCATGCTTCCCTCTGACAATGGTGTATCTCCCACCGTTTGCAATCCGCCGAAATTGCTGAACGAGAAAGAACAGACATATTTTTTCATGGCTCTCGATGCAGCCTGAGCTGCTGCCGGGACTTTCCTGAATTCCGTTTCACTGAATAAATACCTGTCATAAACCTTTTTTTCCTGCCCTTCCAGCACATATACATATTTTGCCGCTCTCTGCTTCCAACCTTTCATCATGGCATGGTGAAAAGGATAATCCTCAAACTTCATATGAAAGGATTCGGGGATCTTCCCGGATGCCGCATTGACTGTCCAGACCGTATTGGACAATGAAATTTCATCGATAATATTGATCATGCACCAGGTAAGTGCCATGTCGAGTTTTGTCAGTTCCCTGAACACAGTATCTACCAGTTCGGCCAGCTCATCAGAATGTTGCATGGCCATGGCTCGTGCCCTCACTCTTTCAAGTCCTAATTCAATTTGTGCTTCCCTTGCCTGTGCCTCCGCTTTTTGGAGGTCGAGGAAGCGGGTATAAGTTTGCTGGAAAACCCGGGTAAACCGAAGCATGATATCCATCTGTTCATCCGGCAGTTTAACCCCGCCTACGATCAGCAGGTAACCCTCTTTAAAATTGAAATTATGGAGTACCAGTTTAGACGGTGAAATGGATATCAGTTCTTTTGCACTCAATGGAAAATTGATACTTTTTTCCGCTATGAATGTCTGGTGAGCTATTGTTTGCCCTTCATTCATTTCGATTACACAAACCGGCTCCTTTTTTTTCCAGCTCGCCAGTACTTTCTTCATTTCCTTTGTTTCCGTATGGGGAATACCCACTGCTTTCGGCATGATCTTTCCGGTAGCAGGATGCGGGGTATAGTTCCAACCAATCTTCCCATTCGCCTCCATCAGCACATATCCACTGGTGAGACAGCTGATGCCCAGTTTGGACATTTCGCGGCACAGAATCTCGCCCGCTTCCAGCAGTTCCTCACTTTTGTGCATAGCCATGCTCCTGGCCCGCACCCTTTCCAGGGCCACTTCGATCTGTGCTTCCCGTGCCTGGGCCATTGCTTTCTCAATATCGAGATAGCGGGTATACGCCAGTTCAAATACCAAAAGGAACCGGTTGAATAAACCAAGTTCTTTCCTCGTCAAAGGTTTATATGTGGAGATGCCCAGCGCTACAGGACCCAGCGAATGCCAGTAATAATTTAATGAACTTGCGTTTTCCAGGAAGCGGTCTATAAAAACATTTGTTTTTTTCTGGTAGGCGAGCCACTCTTTTACTTTTTTTTCACCCTTGATACAGGTACTATACACCTCACCCTTGCCTTTCAGCATTTTAGCTGCGAATGCTTTTGCAATTTTATGATCTGTATAAATGGTCTCCGTTATGAATGTCTTCTTATGCTTTGCATAAAATTCATAATTCATATAGGTGCCCCTGGTTTCGTAAAAAATAGCCGTTTGCACATTACGGATATCGTTTACACCCAATGACTGCAGTTGAAGGGAAATGGTTTTACATACATCCAGCATATCAGCCGGTTCCTTCATTCCAAGTGAAATGGCACGGACTTTTTCCAATGCTGTTTCAATTTCCAGTTCCCGGTTTTTATTTTCCAACTCGGCTGTCCTTCTTTTTACAGCATCCCTGAGTTCCAGGTTTTCCCTGTTGAGTGTTTCAAAGGAAACCGTTTCTCCTTCTCCGGTTCTGGGATCGGGCATGGATCCATGCTGCTGCACCACTTTCCACCCGGATATTGTCTGTCTCAGCAATGTGGAAACACGTATCCTGGAATAAAACTTCCACACCCTGCGAACAAGCACATAGGCATCGGCCAGCTCCGTTACAATGACAAGTTCATTTACCGGTGATAATTTTATTTTTCTGTTCCTGAACTCCGTTTTCCCTTTGATCTCCTTCACGGATCGCTTCAGCCATTGAAGGGCTGCCTGCCTACCGTTAAGGACTTCAATTTCCGACGTGCCGATGAGTTTGTAATCCGGGTCAATCAGCGAAGCGAATTTCCTCAGGTTGCCGTTGAAATAACTCTCCCAATAGGCTAAATAAACCTGCGTGACATCCTTTTCCAGTTGTTTGGTCAGTTTCATCAGGTATTAATTGGAATACTGATAAAAAATGTTGTGCCCTCTCCTTCCTTTGTCTCCACTTTCAGTTCCCCTCCATGCGCTTTTACGATATCATAACTCAGCGACAACCCCAACCCCGTTCCCTGCCCGGTGGGCTTAGTGGTAAAGAAGGGTTGAAAGATTTTATCCAGTGCTTTTTGCGGGATACCGGTACCATTATCCTTCACCTTAACCTCAATCATATCCTTTTCCTTTCGCGTGCTGACCGACACGACCGGCTCAAATCCTTCCGGTTGCTGCTTCTTCCTTTCCGAAACCGCATAGAATGCATTGGTAATAAGATTCAGGATCACCCGGCCCATATCCTGGGGCATGATCCTGACCAACCCGATCGTATCATCAAAATCCGTTTTCATGGCCGCATTGAATGTTTTGTCCCTGGCCCTCAAACCGTGATAGGCCAGCCGCAGGTATTCATCCGCCAGGGCATTGATATCCGTCAGCTCCTTCTGGCCGCTGCTGCTCCGGCTGTGTTGCAGCATGCCTTTTACAATTCCATCAGCCCTTTTGCCATGGTGCAGGATCTTTTCCAGGTTTTGTTTCACATCATCCGCGATGGCCTTTACTTCCTCCATATCCCCATTATCTATTTCCTGCTTCATTTCATCCAGCAATTCGCTGCTTACTTCTGAAAAATTATTGACGAAATTCAACGGGTTCTGTATTTCATGGGCAATGCCGGCCGTGAGTTCTCCGAGCGAAGCCATTTTCTCCGACTGGATCAGTTGCGCCTGGGCGGCCTTTAATTCTTCCAGAGACTTGCTCAGGGCCGCATTAGTTTCCTCAATAGCTTTTCTTTTTTGCTCCAGTTCCTCAATCGTTTCTTCCAGCAGGATGGCGGTGGTTCGTTTAACTTTTTCCGTGCGGTCGAGTTTGAATGCTGTTATCTCAAATTCCTTATCCGCATCTTTCAGTGACTTGGTAATGGCACTTTTCAGCTCGTCCGCCAGGCTTTCATCCTGCTGAACGATGTTCAATATGTTTTGAAGATGCTGGTTCATTACGGGTTTATTTCTCCTTCAATGCCACCACGCAGCAGGTATTATTGTGAAACTCATGTTTGCCCCGTTTGGATTTTCCAAATTCACCATAGCTGAAAAACCCGATAAAAGGGGCATTCCATACTTGAATGACTCTCTCGATTTCTTCACGGGTCAAAACACCAAACGACAAGTAACGGCTGATACAGGAGAACATGATGACTGCATCGGCCTCTTTTTGGTTTTCATCTTTCAGTTCAACACATTCATTCACCACCGTGTCAATTACATCAAAATCCGGGGGAAGCGAGAAGCGGACCCTGGCCCCCTGAGGTACATTTCCTGCGCAGATCAGTGAATGATCGGCTTTGTTACCCCACATGGCCGTTCGCATCACAGGAGGTGCATCCTCCCTTTCCAGTTGCAACGGATAATAAGCGCCGATATTTGTCAGCACATCTTTTTGCGTGTCCAGGTCGACATCCAAACCCAGATATTTTATGACCAGGTCAAGCGCCGGTCTATCATCGATAGTATAAACTATATTTCCGCTGCTTTTTGTTACTGTCTTAGGTATGCCGACAGGCTTCCATCCGCAGGTGGCAATACCATCAATCTGTATCTTATCTTCATCAAGGATTATAGCCACGAGTCCGGTGCTGTTCTTTTTTCCATTGGTAAATACAAGCGGTTCACGGAGCTGAAGGTCATCCCCGGCCATTCCGCCAAATACGGTTGCCTCGCCGCCAAACCCATCTTCAATCCCCTTAATAATTTCTTCTCCGTCAGTATGCAGCCAGCCCGAGGCAATAATAAATGCCGGTCTCCTGAAGAAATCTTTCCCCCTTTCTCCCAGGCGCCTGGAAATTTCAAAAGCGGTGACTTCTCCCGTATCAAAAAAGGCTATCCTGAAATAATCCGGATTCATCTCCAGCAGCATGATGACAATACTTCCATCCAGTATTTCATTGCTGATAAATTCACCGGCTGTGGTGGCGCCAAAAACCGCGACCCCCTTTGCATCCAATAAGTCGGTGATTTTATCTGTATCCTGCTTCACCGACATAAATACGATGGCAAGTGCTGGCTTGAATTCCGCAGTGATGCTTTCATTCAAAAGCCCGGCGATTTCCTCCGTTGAATTTCCCTTTATTGTTTTGGCCCTCATGAAATAATTTATTTTTCTTTTAAAGCTACACAACAGGCTGTCAGGTTATGCATCTCAAGGTCACCGTTGGTGGCCCTCGCCAGTTCGGCATTGGAGAACATCCCCGCCATCGGCACATCCCACACTTTTCGTATCCCCTCAATTTCCTCCCCGATCATGGGTCCCAGTGAAACAAGCCTGCCGGCACAACTGAACACCACCAACGCGTCTGCTTCGGGCATTTCGGTGGCTTTTAATTCCTCGCAACCTTTGATCACCTTATCGATCACATCCAGATCCGGGGGGAGTGAGAATTTAACCACTGAACCCTGCGGCACTGAACCGCTGCAGATAAATGAACCGTCGTCCCAGTTCACTACCAGCCCGGGCCGCATGATCGGGTCGCCCTTTTCTCTTTGTAACTGGAAGGGAAAAGAAGTGGCGATCTCGATCCCGGCAAACTGGTTACTTGCTGTAAGGTTTTCCAGGCCGCTGTACTTTTTAGTCAGATCAAGCGGCGATATCCCTTCTATTTCATACACGATGTTGCCGGTACTTTTAGTAACCTGTTTGGCGGTACCCATCGGTTTCCAACCACAGGTGGCCCTGCCGCGAATGGTCATTTTATCCTCATCCAGCGCCAGCACTACGATGCCACAGTTACTTGTCTGCCCGTTAGTAAATACAAACTGATCGGTGAACTGCTTGTCATCCCCTGCCATACCGCCATATACATTCACCTGCATGCCGATAACATCTTCAAATCCATGCAGCAGTTCTTCCGCATCCGTCTGCATGTGAC
>CAZEZE010000191.1:0-5577 GCA_964516445.1 uncultured Chitinophaga sp.
TTTTGGTATCGTTGCTCCTGTACAGTGCTAGTGTTATCATTCCCTGCATGTATTTGCTTTGACCTAACCAGTACTGCTGGGCTTGTTTATAATAGTAGTCATAGGCGGTTCGGGAAGCCTGGTCGATCTTGTATTCGGGGAAGAAACTTCTCATGTACAGATACTGGACCTGTGTGTAACCGATATTTTGCTGGTTCAGGTTCACCTTGTATTTGATGAGATTGTCATAGTCTTCTTTTATTTTCCGGTCGAGGTAGGGGATGGCCGTATTTAATATTGCTTTGAGTTTATCAGCCTGGCCCTGCGGGGTTGCTTTCAGTTTTTGAAGGTGACCGATGCCCGTCACAATGTACTGGGTCATATAACGGTCGTCCGGACCGCCGGTGAACCAGACAAAACCGCCGTTGCTGCTCTGCATTTGTTTCAGCTTTTCGTAGGAGCTGTTGAGTTGTTCGCTCATCTTCACCATGTCGAACAGCAGGGCAATATTTCTTTTCTGTTCCGCCTCATTTTTCGCCTGCAGCATCCAGGGAGTTTCCTCCAGCAGTACGGCTTTCAGTTCCTGGTTCTTCTGAAGGTTGCTCATCAATGCGGTGGTATCTTTTATTTTCCATTTCTCAAACACCTGTTTGATCTTCGGCGATGAATTGGCGATATAAGTGGCCAGTGAATTGGCATAATAACGATTCCAGGTCTGTTCCGCACACTCGTAGGGATATTCCATCAGGTAGGGCAGGGCCTGTACGGCATACCAGGCGGGGTTGGACGTGTATTCAAGTGTTAATGCATAGTGTTGAAGTGACTCGGAATTTCCGGAAACTAAAAGCTTGCTGAATGAAAATTGCTTTGTTCCGCTACCCCTCATCGGTAAGGGCATAGTTTCTGTTACCAGCATCCGGTTGGTAAGCACCGGCAACGCATTCTCTTCACCATCACTGTAAGCCCCGGCTTTTGCCACGATCCTCCACACCAGGGCTGTGTTGAACTGGTAGGGAACTTCGATCGGGAATTTCAGGACCTCGCTTTGTCCTGCCGCCACGGTGAAGTACTGGTTGGGTACCACGCTCCTGAAACGGCCATCCACCGGTTCGTTGGTGGCGGCATCGAACAACTGGAATTCCGCTGTGCCGGTGATCTCCTTATTCGTGAGATTGACAACTTTCGAACTGAATTCCATTTTATCACCTTCCCGCATGAACCGGGGCGGGTTGGGCTGTACCATCAGTTCCTTCTGGGTAACGATCTCTTTGGTGCTGCTTCCAAAAGCGGCCTCCTTAGTATGTGCCAGAGCCATGAATTTCCAACGGGTAAGGGCTTCTGGCATGGTGAAAGAAAATTCGATGGCCCCGGTACTGTCCGTTCTCAGGTTGGGAAAGAAGAAAGCAGTTTCATTGAAGTTCTTGCGGATTTTTACTTCACCGGAGGGCTTTTCAGTTTCATTCTTATCTTTTATTTCCGCAACACCGTCTCCGTCTTTGTCCCCTTCTTTTTTTCCAGCCCCGTTCTTGGTAACAATCATTACATCCCCATCTGCTTTTTCTTCAGCGATGGGGGCTGGTGCTGTGGCATCCACCCGAACTCCGGGTGCTCTCCCCGGCAGATTTCTCATGTAAACAATACCATCACCCGGTTCAGAAAAAATATAGTCATATCTTTTATCAAGATATTTTGTTGGCTGGTCGCTGATATATTTCTGCTGGGATTCAATCTGGTTGAAATTCTGTGTGCCACTCCATGCACGGCTGTAATAATAGTAAGGCCATATAGAAGGAGTGCCCCATCCATGCGGGTAAAACTGGTCCAGGGAGGCATCGTACATACTGGCCAGCATTTCAGCGGCCACTTTTTCTTTCTTATACCCGGTGATCTTCACTTTCCATTTTTCCTCGTTTCCGGGTAATGTCTTATCCCGGTAAGTTGCATATTCAATGGCCAGGTCCTTGTTGGTCCAGGGCACACGAATGACCTGGTTGAGCTGGTATACCCGGTTATGCTTGATAAACATCCATCCAACACCATAGCCGCCCCTGTCCTTTTCTGTTGCTTCAAAACTGAAGACCTTCTTTTCATTATTTAATTTAAGGAAACTATATACTCCGGACTCCCGACCCCCAACCCGATAGCTATCGGGTCCCGACTCCCTCTCCAGTTGGTGAACAACAAACAAATTATCCGCCGCTGTCCCCAATTCCACCTTGGCCGCGTCACCGGGTTCCACTGTTGTTTTCAGCACACCTGTCCATAAATAGTCAGGTCTGCTCAGTTTGCTGCTCTTCTCATCGAACAGTTCGATGAATTTCACATCCTTCACTTCTTCTCCGTTTTTATCTTTTGTGGAAATTTCAATCATATAAATACCGGGAGTCCATGGTCCATGGTCTATGGTCCATGGGCTATTCTCTTTAACGGAATCTGTCTTACTGAAAATCAGTTTGTCTTTATCCCATGTTTTATAATCGGTTTCGTTATCATACTCATCATATGGAAAATCCCTGATGTACTCTTCTTTCGTCATCACAAACTGGTCGGGCCTGCCCCAGAAACGGTCGCGGATCAGGCGTTTTTCTTCTTTCAGTTTGGTAAAACTCACTTTTACGATGGCGGGTTCGTACTCGCCGTTCATATTCTGCGTACGGATACCAAGCTTTTTTAAACTGTCGGCCGGTAGTGTGGCGGGAATTTGGGTTACCAGTATCAGTGATTTATAGCTCACGGAGACCGATTTTTCACCGCTTCTTGTCTCGCCGTTGATATCGGTCACATCCGCATAAACGGTGTAATCGAACACTGGTTCGAATTTTTTTTCGATTTTCAGATCCGGAATTGCTTTGAATTCAACAAAGAATTTACCATCCTTGTCGGTCTTTGTTTCGCCATGGATGATCTCCATTTCTTCCGAAGGCGGTTGCCACCAGCGCCAGAAGAGCCAGGGATAGATAAAACGGGGTTGCCTGACCACCCGGTACTTCACTGTGGCCCCGTCAATATTATTACCGGCATACGCTTTCGCTATACCGGTTACTTTAATATTGTCATTCACTTTATAAGTCCCTTTTAGGGGATCATATTCCACGTAGAATTTGGGTCGTTTGTATTCTTCCACTTTAATTCCTGCATGTCCGTTATCTGACTTTGTATAAACTGAGAATTGTCCGTTCAAGCCACTCTGCGGTAGCCGGAATGTGCCGCTGAATGAACCATATTCATTAGTGGATAACGAAATGCTGTCAATATCCTTGTAATTGGCGTCCCGCAGGTAAACAGTAGTTGCATAACCCGATTTCACCGATCCTGATTTTTCTCTTGTATTCCGGGTGAGCACAATGCCCTTGAAATATACGGTCTGACCCGGGCGGTAAATACTCCTGTCGGTGAACAGGTGGATGCTGTTGGTCGTTTTCTGCTCTTCGGTTTCCGTATTGGAATAATAATAATCATACACGAACTCATTCATGAACAGCCTGTCAGTATTATGCGTGATGTCCAGCAGGTAATTGTAACTCCCATAATTGTTGGACTCTCTTTTTCTTTTTTCCATCCGGAAGAATCCGTTGGTATCGGTGGTATAGTTCTTTCCTTTCTCCTTAACATATTTCGACTGGGCATAATCATACCGCTGCTCCCATACCTGTACGGCAGCATGGGAGAGGGCCTGTCCGTTGTCCCTGTTCAGCACAAAATAATCATTGCTGCTGTTTACATAACTGATACCGGATACGTAGAAGAACCGGGCACCCAATAGCGATTTTTTCCCGTTGAAATCCTTTGTGTCAGAAGCAACCAGGATGTATTCGCCGGCGGGCAGCCCTTCCACTTTCATCTCCAATCCATGTTCCTGGAGATCCCTGGTATCGGGAATTTTCTGTTCCCAGTTTTTCAGGGGCTTTGCTGAAGTCAGCGCCGGCCAGTATTTATCATCATACTGGTTTTCCAGTCGTTTTTTCAGTTCTTCATCCGGTTTGACCACGCGCAGGTAAAGGTTACTGACGTTCCGGTATTTTAAAAATGAGCGGAAAGACTGGTTGGGCACATTCACTTTTTCAAGGCTGAACCGGAAGGAGCGCCGGTTAATTTCATTCAGCAGGTTCTGGCAATTCAACTTTCCTTCTGATGAATCTTTTTGCAGTACTATCTTTTCGCAGATCTCCTTTGCCTTCAGGCGGGTAAAACGTTGTGTGGTATCGCCATGAGGCTTATAACTGTCTGCTTTTTCATTATAGTATTGTGCCAGCAGGTACCAGGCCTGCGCGGCGGCTGTATTGTTTTGATACTGGTTTGCGATATGATTTATACTACTGAAATAAAGCTGGTCCTTGTCCGGGTGGGTGGACTTCCCTTTCACAAATGCAATTCGCAGCAGGTCGGCATCGATCAGCGCATCAGGCTTTTTGTCGCGCAGGTGAAAGGCAATGAGTTTCTGGTAGAGCAGGAGTGCCTTATGCTGGAGTGATAAGGAATCCCTGGTGGGAAATGTATGTTTCACAAAATCGGCTGCCGGGTCAAAGGCGCTGGCCTCGCTGATCTCGAAAGCGTAAGCCGGCTTTGTAACATCCCGTTCATCATTTTCAAAATAACTTATTGCGCGATGCGACAGTAAGTCAAAGAGCGTGGGACGGAGGTGCCGCATATTCCCTTTTACGATGATCGCATCGTAAACAGGCAGTTTGGCTTCTTGTAGTATTTTTTCTTCTTTTACAGATTTAAGATAGAGTTCACTGATCTTCCGGTGAAGATCTTCCGTGCCCCAGGTAGCGATATCCGTTTTACTGAAGTTTGCTGTCTCTGTACGGCCGTAGATCTTCCAGCGGTTCCGCTGGTAGTAGTTCCAATACATTTCCGCGAGCAGGCTGTTCAGTATTGATCGGGCTGGTTCCCGGCTTGATAGGATCTCTTTTTCGACTTCGGCAATGGAGAATTGCGCGTTGTCCTCCCGGTTCTCCGATTGCAGCCCTGTCATATAAAGGAGCGACTTTATCACCTGTGCATCCTGTTTTTCCTTTTTCGCAAGGGCATATATCTTCTTCACTTCTTCAAGCGCTGATTTGGGCAGACCCTTTAGGGTAAGTTCTTCGACCTTCTTCCATTCTTTTTCGTAATGCTTAACAGCTCCCTGGCTGAATGCAGGCATGGTAAATAAGCTGAAGCAGAGGAAGAATAATACGGATCGGAATACAACAGGAATTTTCATGCCGGAGAAAATTTGGTACAAGGTAATTAATCTTTCGCGTGGATAAGATGATGAAACTGCCCTGATTTCATAAAACAATTTCAGGTCACGGTGCTTCCCGGCGTCGTTTGAATACTTTTCAGAAATTTTTCGGGAACTGCTTAGTGTACTTTTAACATTGGCTGAAACCTTTGCCTGGCAAGGATTCCGGCATAATCCTGCAAGCACCTGTCATTCAGTCTTTTGCCCTTTAACATTTTGTTGCCCCTTTTTTTGGCACGATGGCATGGGTTTGGAAATATCCTTACCGGAAACAATTTTGATTACCATTAAAACATAAGACCATGAAAAAAATTTCTACCCTTTTATTAAGCTCACTGTTCTCACTTTCCATCCTGGCTTTCTACGGA
>CAZEZE010000192.1:0-5554 GCA_964516445.1 uncultured Chitinophaga sp.
TGGTTGAAAATGGCTGAACGGTTGTTGAACATGGTTTTAGATGGTTGAAAATGGCAGTATTCAACCATTAACAACTATTCAACAACCATTCAACAACCATTCAACAATCAATCAACCAATAAACAGCAAACCACAGTACATTTGGGATAATTGAAACAAACTTCCCATGTGCTACGACATGAGTTTCTTCAGTAATATCAAACTGATCAGCGACTACCTGGGTATCCATACTAAAGAACGGATTGAATTTGAACCGACCTGGCACCGGGTGGCGCAGTCCTTTGAATTGTGGCCCGTGGTGATCAATGAAGAAGGTTACAAGATCCGGCTGTTTGAATGGGGACTGATCGCCGATTACATGAATACCCCGGAAAAAATAAAGGAATACCGGGCCAGCATGGCGAATGCAAGAAGCGAAAAGATCATTGCAGACAAACGATCGGTATGGCACCGGATCAGGCATCAGCGCTGCCTGGTTTTCACCACCGGTTTTTTTGAACATTATGATGCCGGGCTGAAAAAGAAAGTTCCCTTTTTCATTCATCTTAAAAATGAACCTGTATTTTGTTTTGCAGGATTGTATAACTATTCACCCATACCCGATCCCGAAACCGGAGAAGCCATTGGTACGTTCGCGATCGTCACCCGCCCCGGGAACCGCCTTCTTACCACAATTCATAATTCAGGACCGAACAGCAACCGGATGCCGCTTATCCTGACTAAAGAACTGGCTCAGCAATGGCTGGAGCCGGAGCTTACAGATGAAGCCCTGGCCGTGATACTTGATTTTGAATTTCCCGATTTACGGATGGAGGCCTGGCCGGTGAATACCATCCGGACAAGAAAAGCGGATGATGAAACCGTTATAGAGAAAAAGGAGTATGAGAATTTGCCGGAGCTGTGATTCGCGTAATCCCCGTTCTCGTTTATTGGGCCACGGAGGCACAGGGACACGGAGATACACGGAGTTTCTCGGTGAGCCTCTGTGCCACTGTGCCTCCGTGGCTGCATCTCACTAAACCATGATTAAATGATACGATACAGATTTCTATAAAAATCTTTCAAATCTATATATCTTAGGTTATACAAGTCTAACCAATGCGATTACGATTACTCTTCTTTTCATTACTGGTATCCGGTCTTGCTCTTGCCCAGCAGCGACCCAATATCATTTATATTATGAGTGATGACCATGACGCCGATGCCATCAGCGCTTACAATAAGAAACTCATCAGCACTCCTAACATTGACCGCATTGCCAAAGAAGGCGTTCTCTTCACCCGTGCTTTTGTCAGCAATTCGATCTGCGGGCCGGTTAGAGCCACTGTGATCACCGGCCAGTTTTCTCATAAGAACGGGGTGAAGGACAACCGGACCCGTTTTGATTCTTCCCGGATCACCTTGCCCAAACTGTTACAGCGACAGGGCTACCAGACAGCCATCGTCGGCAAATGGCATTTGCACTCCTACCCCACAGGATTTGATTACTGGAAGATCCTACCGGGGCAGGGATTGTACTACGATCCCCGGTTCATCTCCATGGATGGCGATACTTCCACTATTAAAGGATATGCAACGGATGTGATCACCGATGAGGCTTTCCGATGGCTGGATAACCGGGATAAAAGCAAACCCTTTGCCCTGCACGTTCACCATAAAGCGCCGCATCGCAATTTCGTCCCGCAACTGAAGTACCTGGAAAAATTCCATAACAAAACATTCCCTGAGCCATCAACGCTATATACAGATACGGCTGGTCACGGTACCGCCTGGCGGCTGCAAACCATGAGCATCCTGCATGATATGCAATTGTGCAGCGATCTGAAAGTGGATCCCGCCTACCTGGAGGATATCCCGGAACTGAAACCCGGTACCCGCGAGATTAATTATTATAATGCCACCCTGAACCGCATACCGGAAGCAGACCGGATTCGAATAAAAGAGATCTATGCTGAAAGAGGTCGCCTGCTGCAACAGAAAAAACCCAACGGCAAAGAGCTGTTGAAATATAAATATCAATGGTACTTGCAGGATTACCTGGCCTGTGTGGCATCCGTGGATGAGAATGTGGGACGATTACTTGATTACCTGGATAAAAATGACCTTGCCGGCAACACCCTGATCGTATACACCAGCGACCAGGGCATGTACCTTGGGGAGAACGGCTGGTTTGACAAGCGGTGGATGTACGAAGTTTCTATGAACACACCCCTGCTGATTCGCTGGCCGGGACAGATCAAGCCCAACACTGTAAACAATACAATGGTGCAGACGATCGACTATGCCCCAACGTTTTTAAGTGCGGCAGGGGCAGGTGTCCCGGAATGGATGCAGGGGATCAACCTGGTACCACTGCTGACCCGCCGGGAAAAAACGTTGCAGCGGAAAAGTCTTTATTATCATTTTTATGAGTATGGCGCGGATCATTCCGTGCTCCAGCACCTGGGCGTACGAGGGGAACGCTATAAACTGATCTATTTTTACCCGGTAAAAGAATGGGAACTGTATGACCTGAAAAAGGATCCGCAGGAACAAAAAAACCTTGCCGGTTCGGCTGCACATCAAAAAATCTTACAACAGATGAAGGCTGAGTTGCTGAAACTGCGGGACCAGTACGATGATCACGAAAACGCGGGAGAACTTCACTGATATTTCTTACTGAGCTGGTACAAGACTTTCATTTGTTCGGCATTCAACCCCCTTGTCGTATCCTGAAGCCAGTGTCGTTTAAATCCTACAATAGCAGCGTTGGTATCCCGTATATCAAACCCGACGATACGTAATGCCTGCAAATGATTGAAACCGTCGGGTAGCTGAACGGCAGCAGGATCATCGTACCAGTTTCCAAAACCTTTTTCGGAGAGTTGTTTCCAGGGGAACCTCCAGTTGGGATCATTCTTCCTGGTAGGTGCGATATCACCATGACCGATAAAATTGGCGGCGGGAATAGAGTAGGCTTTTTTCAGGCGGTCGAGCAGGGTCAGCAGGCTGCTGATCTGTGCCTCTGAAAAATACTCGAACCCGTTATTGTCCAATTCGATCCCGATACTCGATGAATTGAGGTCCGTGTTATTTCCCCATTTGCTCACGCCCGCGTGATGCCCACGCAGGAGGTCATTCAGCATATGATAAACAGTACCATCCCGGCAGATCACATAATGGGAACTAACCTGAGTGCGGGGGAGGGTAAATGTTTTGAGCGTTTGTTCGCAGGAGTTCTGCGCCGTGTGGTGTATGATGACAAAATTAGGCCGCCGCATGGAAAGGTTGGTGGTTCCCACCCACTCACCTGCATAAGATAATCCCGCGGAATCCTTTACGGGATATTCGGCCAGTAAACGGGCATAGGCCCTGACCTGTTTCTTGTAGGTTTTATTCGTTGCGGCGTATTTCGATTGGGAACAACTGTAAACAAGGAATATTGTTGTAAAAAGACTGAGGGCAGCTATATATTTCTTCATGGACCGGTACTATATGATACTGCTAATGTAGGAAAGAAAATGGCTTATCGCCTTTTGGGCTTGCCACGGAAGGAACGCGATTGAGGTCTCCGGCTGCCGCCGCTGCGGAGACGCGGGTTATAAGCCGGTGCCGGACCCAGTTCCTTTGGCACGGGCGCTTTTTCCACTTCCTTTTCCAGGAGTTTTTCGATCAGGGCAAACTTGTTCTGTTCCTTTTCCCCGATAAGTGTGTAAGCAAGTCCATCCCCATCCGCCCTGGCGGTACGGCCGATACGGTGAACATAATCTTCACCGTCACCAGGCACATCATAATTGATCACCAGGTCAATGGTATCAATATCGATCCCGCGGCTGAGGATATCGGTGGCCACCATCACGGGAATGCGGCCGGCCGTGAATGCTCCCAGTACATTTTCCCTTTCCGATTGTTCAAGGTCGCTGTGTATCTCGGCCACATTGATCTTTCCGTGTTTGAGCTCCCTGGTCAGCTGCTTCACTGTTTGTTTGCGGCTGCAAAACACCAGTGCATTCTTATAGGGGGTCTCTTTCAGGATTTTTTTGATGAGGGGAAGTTTCTGCGCATCGTGAACCACAAAAGCTCTTTGGATGATCTTTACCGGAGGTTTGGAAATGGCAATATTGATTTCGACCGGGTTTTTGAGGATCTTCCTGGCCAGCTGACGGATCTTGTCGGGCATGGTAGCGGAGAATAGCAATGACTGCCTGTTCTCCGACAGGGCTTTAATGATTTTATTGATATCGTCCTGGAATCCCATATCCAGCATCCGGTCCGCTTCATCCAGTACCAGGAACTGCAGTCCCTTAAAGTTCACATAGCCCATGTTCAGGTGGGCGATCATGCGACCGGGTGTGCACACAATGATATCGGCGCCCATTTGCAGGGCTTTTTTTTCCGCCACAAAACTCTGCGCATCACTGCCTCCATAGATCGCGATCGAACTCAGGTGGGTGAAATAAGAAAGTCCCTCAATATGCTGTGCGATCTGGATCGCCAGTTCCCGTGTAGGCACAACGATCAGCGCGCCAACCTGCCCGTCCACATGGTTTTGTAAGAGACGATTCATGACCGGCAACAGAAAAGCCGCCGTCTTACCGGTACCTGTTTGCGCGGAGGCGATCACATCCCTTCCTGCAAGGATGGGGGGAATGACCTGTTCCTGTACCGGTGTGGCTGTTTCGTAATTGGAAGCTTCAATGCCCTCCAGGATGGCGGGAAGAAAATTAAATTCGGTAAAGCGCAAAAATTATTCGTTTTAAATGGTGGCGAAGGTAGCTGAATTTAGCTCATTCATGGTAATTAGTTGATCCACACCCATGCAGTTACATATTCCTCCTGTACTGTCCCCCTACTTCATACAAGGCATGCGTGATCTGCCCCAGGGAGCAGTATTTTACTGTCTCCATCAGTTCCGCGAAAAGATTACCATTCTCGATGGCCACTGATTTCAGACGCTGTAGCATCACGGCCGATTTTGATTCATTTCGTTCCCAAAAAGCCCGGAGATTCTTAATCTGCTGTTCCTTTTCATCCGTCGTACTGCGGATAACCTCGGAGGGGATGATGGTGGGTGATCCTTTCTTGTTGAGGAAAGTATTGACCCCGATCAGGGGCAGTTCACCGGTATGTTTCTGGTGTTCATAATAGAGACTTTCTTCCTGGATCTTATTACGCTGGTACATTCTTTCCATCGCACCCAGCACACCGCCTCTTTCCGTGAGCCGGTCAAATTCCGCGAGCACGGCTTCTTCCACAAGATCGGTCAGCTCTTCCAGAGCAAATGATCCCTGTATGAAATTTTCCGTTTTGGCGGTACCCAGTTCGCGATTGATGATCAGTTGTATCGCCATAGCCCTGCGAACACTTTCTTCCGTAGGTGTGGTGATCGCCTCATCATAGGCATTGGTATGAAGCGAATTACAATTATCATAAATGGCATACAGCGCCTGCAGGGTGGTGCGAATATCATTGAAATCGATCTCCTGCGCATGCAGGCTCCTGCCGGAAGTCTGTATATGGTACTTCAGCATCTGGCTGCGCTTATTGGCCTTGTATTTATACTTCATGGCCTTGG
>CAZEZE010000193.1:0-5526 GCA_964516445.1 uncultured Chitinophaga sp.
TATTGTAGCACAACCAATTATCTTAAATGGATAACAATTTTTCAGCCCAGGTAAAGGAGATCATCTCGTTCAGCAGGGAGGAGGCATTACGTCTCGGGAACGACTTTATTGGTACCGAGCACCTCCTGCTCGGCCTGATAAGGGAGGGGGATAATACGGCCGTCCGTATCCTTAAGAGTTTTAATGTGGACCTCTATGAGCTTCGAAAGGAGATCGAGCTTGCCGTAAAAGATAAGACCGGTAAAAATATCGCTAATATCAACAGCCTGCCGCTTACCAAGCAGGCAGAGAAAGTGATCCGGGTAACAGTACTGGAGGCCAAAGCGCTTAAAAGCACAACCGTGGAGACCGAGCACCTGATGCTCTCCATTTTAAAGAACAAAGAGAATATTGCCACCCAGATATTAAACCAGTTTGATGTGGATTACGATCTTTTCCGGCAGGAACTGGGCATCGTGAAATCAAACGATCCCCGCGCCGAATTCCAGGATGAGAACGAAGATGATTTTGACGAGGAGAAAAAATATTCCCAGTCGAAAGGCAGCGCTAAACAGGGCGCTTCCAAAAGCAAGACCCCTGTACTCGACAATTTTGGCCGTGATATCACCAAGATGGCGGAACTCGGAGCCCTGGATCCTATCGTTGGCCGTGAGTCTGAAATAGAAAGGGTTTCACAGATACTTTCCCGCCGGAAGAAAAATAACCCCATACTCATCGGGGAACCCGGAGTGGGTAAGACCGCCATTGTGGAAGGGTTGGCATTGAGGATCGTTCAACGAAAAGTGTCAAGGGTATTGTTTGATAAACGGGTGATCTCACTCGACCTTGCGGCTCTTGTTGCCGGTACCAAGTACCGCGGGCAATTCGAGGAAAGGATGAAGGCGATCATGAACGAGCTGGAAAAGAACAGGGATGTCATCCTCTTTATTGATGAATTGCATACCATCGTGGGTGCGGGCGGCGCCAGTGGCTCACTGGATGCCAGCAATATCTTTAAGCCGGCGCTGGCAAGGGGCGAACTCCAGTGTATCGGGGCTTCCACACTGGATGAATACAGGATGTATATTGAAAAAGACGGCGCCCTCGACCGCCGTTTCCAGAAAGTAATGGTAGATCCCCCGAGCGTAGAAGATACGATCCTGATCCTGAACAATATCAAATCCAAATACGAGGATTACCACAATGTGAACTATGATAACGAGGCGATCGATGCCTGTGTAAAACTGAGCGACCGTTATGTCACCGACCGGCTGCTCCCCGACAAGGCCATTGATGTAATGGATGAGGTTGGGGCAAGAGTACACCTGAAGAATATCAATGTTCCTCAGAATATCGTTGACCTTGAACAAAAGATCGAGGATGTGAAGAACGAAAAGAATAAAGTGGTGAAAAGCCAGAAGTTCGAAGAAGCGGCTTCCCTCAGGGACACGGAAAAAAGATTGCAGGAAGACCTGGAAAAGGCCAAGCATGAGTGGGAGGAAGAAAGCAAACACAAACGCTTCCCGATCGGGGAAGAAGATATCGCCGAAGTGGTGAGTATGATGACGGGTATACCGGTGAAAAGGATGGTACAGGCGGAAACGGAGAAATTACGCCGCATGGCAGATGAAATGAAAGCCATGGTGGTGGGACAGGATGAGGCCATCCTGAAAGTTGTAAAAGCCATACAGCGTAACAGGGTGGGGTTGAAAGACCCGAAAAAACCGATCGGCACTTTTATTTTCCTGGGACCGACCGGTGTGGGAAAGACAGAGCTGGCAAGGGCGCTGTCACGTCATATGTTCGATTCCGAGGATTCACTGATACGGATCGATATGAGTGAGTACATGGAGAAATTTACGGTCAGCCGTTTGATCGGCGCACCTCCGGGTTATGTCGGATACGAAGAAGGCGGTCAGCTGACAGAGAGGGTACGCCGTAAACCATATAGTGTGATCCTGCTGGACGAGATCGAGAAAGCGCACCCCGATATTTACAATATCCTGTTGCAGGTACTCGATGACGGGCAATTAACGGATGGACTGGGCAGGAAGGTGGATTTCAAGAACACCATGATCATCATGACTTCCAATATCGGCGTACGCCAGCTGAAGGATTTCGGCACCGGGGTTGGATTTACAACGGCTTCCAAAATGGAAAACGAAGACGAGGCCAATAAACAGGTCATCGAGAAAGCGCTGAAGAAAACCTTCTCACCGGAGTTCCTGAACCGGATAGATGATGTAGTGATATTCAACAGCCTCAGCAAGGAGCATATCTTCAATATCATTGACATCCTGATGAAGGGGGTGCTGAAAAGGCTTGCCAATCTTGGTTTCAGCCTGGAGCTGACTCCGGATGCCAAATCATTTCTGGCAGATAAAGGATACGACCAGCAGTTCGGCGCCCGGCCCTTGCACCGTGCCATCCAGAAATACCTGGAAGACCCGCTGGCCGAGGAGATTCTCAACCTGAATGTAAAAGCCGGTGATGTGCTGATCGCGGATGTGGATTCGGAGAAGCAAAAACTCTCGTTCACTTTTAAAGCAAAGTCGGAAGAGAAGTCGAAAGCATAAATGATTGTTGATTTTTTCAAGGGGCAACTTAGAATGTTGCTCCTTTTTTATTTAAAGGCCACTTGCGAAGCTCCAGGATACAAGAAACAAGATCCAAGCAAATTCGAAATTGGTCTCCGATGATTTTTAATTTTTGATTTATTACGCAATTGTGTAAATACTTGAACTGAAGAATTACCGGGGTCTGGTTTTAATTTTTGATTTGGAGCTTAGTTGTAGCTTGGAGCTTGGAGTTTTTTTGGATCTTGTTTCTTGTATCTTGGTGCTTTTCTCATGCTTCTTCCAGCGAAATCGTATTTTTGAAGTTCATCAATGGCAAAAAAAATAATCATAACCATCGACGGCTGGTCCAGTTGCGGCAAGAGCACCCTGGCGAAGCAGCTTGCCAAAGAACTCGGTTATGTGTATGTTGACAGCGGGGCTATGTACCGGGCCATTACGTTATATTTTTTACGCAACCATATCGACTGGACGGAAAAAAAGGAAGTGAAAAAGGCCCTGAAGGATATCAAGCTTGAGTTTGTATTCAATCCCCAGCGCAGTAGCAGCGAGATCTTTCTAAATGACGAAAATGTCGAATATGTGATCCGCGACCTGGTGATCGCGGAAAAAGTGAGTGATGTGGCAGCCATTAAGGAAGTGCGGGAATTTGCGGTGGCCCAGCAACAGAAAATGGGCGCCAAAAAGGGGGTGGTCATGGACGGCAGGGATATCGGGACCGTCGTATTCCCCAAAGCGGAGCTGAAGATCTTCATGACGGCCGATAACGCGGTTCGGGTAGAAAGGCGCTTTAAAGAGTTGTTTGAAAAAAATCCCAATGTGACCATCGAAGAGGTCAAGAATAACCTCGAAATGAGGGATTATATTGACTCCAACCGGGAGGTGAGCCCACTCAGGAAGGCGGAGGATGCCCTGGTGCTTGATAATACCTATTTAAATGAGAAGGAACAATTTGCAAAAGCCATGGAATGGGTAAAATCTCAATTGTCGGGTAAAAAATTGCAGTGACCGGGCCCTACGTAAAAGTTATCCCGAAAGCTTGCATAAGTAAGAACCATTAACTAGTTTCGTATTTCCGGCTGGCCCGAGTGCCCGTCTATTCCGACTCTCCTTTTTCGAAAAACCAACAAAAAATCCGCGATCTCTTTGTAGAAATTCCGGCTGCCAGACAGCTTTCAGGCCCGTCCTGTTGTCTGTGGTGTGCGCCGCTTTTAAAACCTGTATTATCCAATCTCTCCTGAAGCCTCAAGCGATCCCCCTATCCCGGAAACAGTAGAATTCCATCCTTCTGAATGCCGAAAGGTCCACTCCCCGTGAATCACCACATGATTGTGGATGAAATGATTCATCATATAAAGTTGCGAAAGCAACATCTGTAATTTTGTAAACTTTTTAACTATTAAAACCTGAAGCATGAAAAAGATTTTACTCCTTATAGTGATTGTTTCTTTAGCGATCACTTCCTTTTCGCAGGAAAATCCCTGTCCTACTGTATCTGGAATCAGAAGAACGAACATTGTTAATAATGGGAATGGGACCTGTTCGGCCACTATTACACTGCATTTAACCAATGACGTATCTCAAAGCAATCCAAAAGGAGTTCAGGTCGAGGTTTTGTGTAATTCATCCGTCGTGTTAACGCAATGTTTTCTTGCATCAACTTTGCCTGGCGGCGCTGATTATACAACCAGCCAATTCACTTGCCCTTGTAATGCTACACTTACAATAAGGATAACCCGGTTTACTGCCAGTAATGGGAATTGCCAGGGTGGTACGTGCGGAAATGTAATTATCATAGACCAATCACCGCTTCCTGTTGAATTCAATTCTTTTTCAGCCACTAGGAAAAATTCTGCAGTAATGCTAAAATGGGAGACTGCAATGGAAAAGAACAACACTGGTTTTGCCGTTGAGCGCAATATGAACGGTTCATGGGAGCAGATCGCATGGGTGCCCACACAGGCCCTGAACGGGAACAGTGATGCTATGCTAACCTATACCTATATGGACAATAACAATATCACGGGTATCAGCCAGTACCGCATTCGCCAGGTGGATTTCGACACCAAATCGACATTTAGCGAGATCCGCTCTGTACGCGGCGAAGGACAACTGGGTAAAACTATTGTTTATCCCAACCCGAGCAATAACGGAAAAGTAAATGTGGTTTTTGAAGATGCTTCAGTGACCCGTGAGATCTCCGTAGCGGATATGAGTGGCCGTATGGTTCGCCAGATGAAAGGAATTACCAGCAACAATATTACAATCGAGAACCTGAACCCCGGCATGTACACGATCCGTATCGTGGCCATTGAGACCGGCGAACAGGTGGTGGAAAAGATCGTCGTGAACAAACGCTAATGCTCAGGGTTTTTAATTAAACCTGGGGGGATGGCTTCGGCTGTCCCCCTTTTTTTCAGTCTTCAGTCCTCAGTCTTCAGTCCTCAGTCTTCAGTCCTCAGTCTTCAGTCTTCAGTCCTCAGTCCTCAGTCCTCAGCCAGGAAGTCTGTTAATACTATTGGAAGTAACTAAACTCTGATTTAAAAAATATATTCTTGCATCTGCTTGCAAAAGTTCTGATCGTTGTTTAACTTAGCGGCCTGGTTTAGCCACCGGTCCATCCTCTTCCGAAATTCCTATCGTCAAGCACCCATTTTAAAAGATCCAGAAAAGCGCGCCGACTGCCCTGCAGCCAGTTAATAACTGTTGCCGCTTGTCTTCTGCCCTCTATCCCTGAACCGCTGATCCCCATCCTTCGAATGCCGCAAGGTCCTCTCCTTGAATCACCACATGACTGTGGATGAAATGATTCATCATAAACCGTTGCGAAAGCAACATCTGTATTATGTAAACTTAAAACCTTGAAGCATGAAAAAGTTTACTTTTTTCTTATTTGCAGTTACTGCAAGTCTTTTTTGGTCGGCGACCGTTTTCGGGCTGATTAGCCAGGTAGGCATCGCTACAACTGCAA
>CAZEZE010000194.1:0-5509 GCA_964516445.1 uncultured Chitinophaga sp.
TATGACCATGGAAGACGGCAGCGTGAGTATGGAGCGCGAACAACTCAGCCAGATGGCCAGCCGCCAGATTACGTTTATCGACCACCTGGAAAAAGCCATGATGCGGATCGAGAACAAGACCTATGGCATCTGCCGGGTTACCGGTAAGCTGATCGATAAGGCGCGTTTAAGGGCGGTACCCCATGCTACGCTGAGCATTGAGGCCAAACAAATGATGAATAAGTGAGATGCGTTTGATTTGTATACTAAGTATATAGAGTAAATAAAGTTTATAGGGTATATAAAGTAGCGTGATTACTTTATATACCCTATATACTTTTTATACTTTAACACTCTCGCAGATCACTTCTTCCTTCTCAGAAATACCTGGAATCCCACATTCAGCAGGAAACCATGGTTGGTGAATTTAGTGGTCGTTTCGTTTTTCAAGGTCTCATCCACAGAACCATCATTGCCATTATCCCGGAGGGTAGTCTTATTAAAAGTGTGTTTGTTGTAACCGTAAATGTAGCCGATTGAAAAGTCCAGTCCTGCATTCTCCCCTGTCATTTTGGTGAAACCTGCCTGTAAACCGGCATTGGCATAAAATCCGCCTGAAGAATTGCCATCATAGGTAAGTTTGTAAGCATTGGGTGCCGCTCCCCCGTAAAAAAAGCCTTCCGTTTTGAGACTGCTGATCCCGACATTAAAGCCAAACTGACCGAAAGGCAGCAAGGAACCCGAGTTTTTCAGATAATGCCGCACAAAACCGCCCAGTCCGATATTGAAGCTATTGGACTTATCGCTTTGGTACGTGGTGCCGTTCTGTTCGTAGGTGGTTTTATTCCCCGTAGGGTTGATATTCAACACGGCGCCGACAGCGGTATTTTCAGATATGAACCAGCCCATGGAGGGAGATAAACTGAAGTTATAGCTTGTGATCTTTGAGACGTTATCCCCGATCTGCTCAACCGATATATCCGAACTGCCGGAATTATATACCACACTGCCTACGGATGCTCCCACCATCCTGTCACCCTTATTAAATTGGGCACCGGCTACCATGGTAACCCCTGCCAGGACCAGCGTAAAAAACCATTTGCTGTACGTCATAGTTTAGTTTGAGTTTGGCAGCAAATATAACCGTTCGTAAAAACCCGGCCATACCTGTTTTTTTGGGGCGGGTCATAGTGGATTGGTTTTTTTTCCTTTACCTTTAAAATATCTTGGTGGAAAGGGAAAATCCCTTTATTTTTAAAACCGAAACTAATTAACAGCCAAATCAAACTTTTATGAGAAAGTTCAGACTTCTGTCCCTTTTAGCATTAGCTATAACTTTTTTAGCCGTTAGTTGCACCAAAGAAGGCCCTGAAGGTCCTACCGGGGCTACCGGAGCACAAGGTCCTACCGGAGCACAGGGTCCTGCTGGTCCTGCCGGTCCGACCGGCCCGAATGGTCCCGCTGGTCCAACTGGTCCTACCGGTCCACAAGGCCCTGCTGGCCCTGCCGGAACAGCCAACGTTATATATTCTTCCTGGTTAAATGAAGGACCATGGGCTGACACCGTAATGAATTCATTAGGCAATCCCGGAACCGGCAATGCAAAGAGAATGATCTCTGCTGCACCAAGCCTTTCTCAGAATGTATTAGACCAGGGAGTTGTTCTTGCTTATTTAAGATGGACCGTTTCGGGTAATAATCCTGTTCAGCTTCCTACTGTATTTGCCGCTAACACTACAACTATTGTTGAAATTGGTTTCCGTCCGGCATTAAATAAGATTATTTATTATTTCTGGTTACCGGCAAATTCCGGGGTTCCTGTAGGGTTTGGAGGCCTGGGATCATCAGCGCAAATGCGATATATTATTATTCCCGGTGGCGTAGGTGGTGGACGTATGGCTGAAAAAGCAGCACAGATCAATGGCCAGGTATATACCGAGAGCCAGTTGAAAGCGATGAGCTATGCACAAATTTGCAGCCTGCTGAGGATTGCACAATAATTATCTTTATTAAAATAATGAGCCGTCCCGTTTAATGGGGCGGCTTTTTCTTTTTACAGGTCCTGCATTCTGCCTTACCTTGTGCAACAAATTTTTTCTATGAGAAAATTAATGTTCCTTTTTTTATATGCGGCCATTCCTGCTTTTTCCATCGCCCAGCCCCGCATCATTTCAGGTCCCATGCTGGGACCGGTGGAAATTCGGGATGCGAAAGTATGGATGGAGGTATCATCCGAGGTTAAGACAGTGGCCCTTCAAGTCAATAAAAAGGGAACAGCGCAAAGCAAAACGATACAGTATAAAGGCGTGTTGGGGAATGATTTCAATCCATTACAGTTCACCATCGGCGGTCTCGATATCAATACCACGTATCAATATAAAATATGGATCAATGGTAAGGTAACTGGATCCGGAGGGGAATTCACCACAAAGGATCTCTGGCAATGGCGCAAACCGGCACCGGATTTCAGTTTCCTGACAGGTTCCTGTTCCTATACCAATGAACCCGTTTTTGACCGCCCCGGAACGCCTTATGGAAAAGATTCTTCCATTTTTGAACCGATGGCCAGGGAGAAGTCTGCGTTCATGCTCTGGCTGGGGGATGCCTGGTATACGAGGGAAGTTGATTATTTCAGCGAATGGGGTCTCTGGTACAGGGCCAGTCATGACCGGGCTGTTCCGGTACTACAAAATTTCCTGAAGGCAATGCCGCAACTGGGAACCTGGGACGATCACGACTTCGGCCCAAATGATATTGGAAAAAATTATATTCTGAAGGAGACCAGCCGGGAAATCTGGAAAAAATACTGGTGCAATCCTTCTTACGGAGAGAACGGGCAGGGTATCTATACAATGACCTCCTGGGGTGATGCGGATATTTTTATAACAGATGACCGCTGGTGGCGCAGCGCCGACAGGATGAAGGATTCCATTGACGGGTTTCCCAATCCGGAAAAGGAAATGCTGGGACAGCAGCAGATGGAATGGCTGAAGAATTCCCTGTTGTACAGCACTGCCACGTTTAAGATCATCACGGTCGGGAGCCAGGTGCTTAACCCTGTTTCTCCTTTTGATAAATGGAGGGATTTCCCTGCCGAGTTTGATGAGTTTATGAAATTCCTTGAAGAGTATAAGATCAACGGCGTTGTATTCCTGACAGGCGACCGTCATCACAGCGAGATCATCAAAGTGGAAAGACCAGGCACCTATTCTCTTTATGATATCACCGTTTCACCGCTTACCTCAGGCACCCATGTTTTTGGTTCCGCCGAAAAGAACAACCCTTTCCGGGTACTGGGTATTGACCAGAAACAGAACTACGGAAAATTTTCGTTCAGTGGTCCCCGAAACGACCGGAAAATGACCGTGGAGTATTTTGGCGTGAAAGGGGAAAAGCTCGGAAGCTGGACCGTTTCCGAAAAAGAACTAAGAACACCTTAACCAGAAATATGAAAAAAATAGTCGTTGCAGGAATAGCAGGGATGATGCTCCTTGTTTCCTGCAAAACAAAAACAAAGGATGCTGAGAACGCGGATAAGAAAGAGATGACCGGGGACCAGACTTCCGATTCCGCTTCGATCCGGAAAACGGTAACTGGTTTTTATGAATGGTATGATGCCAGTTATGCGAAATTCTTCCGCTACGATCTTTATAGCGGGCTGAAAAAGGAAGACGAACCGCCGTATAAGATCAACTGGGAGGAAGTGGCGAAGTACCAGCAATTCATCGCCGATTCTGTTCCCCAGCTCGGTCAGCAGTTCCTGCAAAACCAGAACCGGTTCCTGCAGCAATGCGATTCCGCTTTCAAAGTGAATGTTGCAGATGATATCCCTTATGGTTTTGATTACGACTGGTACACCAACAGCCAGGAGGGAACCGAATACCTGCTCCGGGATCTCCGGAACCCGAAAGCAGATTGGTATATCAGGGTCAACGGGGATGATGCGGATGTCAGGGTAAACATGAACCGCGAACGCGGCAGTGAAACGGAACAATACACGGTTATCAGCCTTTCGATGAAAAAGGAAAAGGGTGAATGGAAGATTGCCAAAATCGGAAATGAATAATCAACTATGACCATTTATTTCGGATACGATAAACCCAAAGTGCTGCAGGCCCTGCGGTATCATTTTATCAGCCGGCCCGAGATCCGGATCATGCTGATCCTTGTAAATGTATTTGCCCTGGCATCCATCATCCTGTATGCACTTCAAAAAGTAACACCGCTTGCCTTTTTGGTGGGGTCATTCCTCTGGATTGTATTGATGATAAGCTTTTGGTTCATCCTGCCCGGCATGGTGTACCGGAGGGCGGCAACTTTCAGGCATGAGTTCAGCATGGACTTTGTTGACAGCGGCTTTACCCTTCGCCATGAAAAGGGTTTCAAAGAATGGCCATGGACCGCCCTAAAGCACTACGTGGAGAGCCCTCATTTCTTTCATTTGTATTTTGACAGCCGCTCTTTTTTCCTGGTACCTAAAAATGGTTGCAGGGACAGTGATGAAGTTCATGAATTGAGGTTGCTGATAAGGTCGAAGGTGAAGAAAGGATGAGTCAGTTGGGCAATCTTGCAGTCGGGCAGTCTTGCAGTCCTGAGTTCTACCTGTCAAATGGGTCAGAAAAGTCAAATTAGTCAAACGGGTCGTTTATAGAACGGAGTTGACTTTTATGACGCAATGTGAAGTCGAATTCGTCAATTCAGTCATAATAGTCAAGGCTGTCAATTAAGAAATGCATATGACTGATTTGACCAGTATGACTGATTTGAATTTTATGTCTTTCTAGAGTTGCTTCTCCATCACGTAGTGCGGTATCGTGACTTCGTTGAATTCATCGCTGGCTACCTGGTATCCCATTTTTTCATAGAAGCCGATAGCATTTTTGCGGGCGTGCATCGAAAGAACCTTATACCCCCGGTCGCGGGCCAGGTTCTCAGCAAAATTCATCAGGGCCCTGCCGATACCTTTGCCCTGCAGGTCATTGAGGACAGCCATCTGCCGCAAGCGAACAATTTCAGGATTTTCTTCCACCAGCATACAGCAACCGAGCATTTGCTCCTCTTCGAAAGCGCCGATGAGCATATTTCCTTTTTCTTTGTCCAGTTCCTGGGGAGTAAAACCAAGACCGAGGGGTCTGCGCAGGATATCATCCCGCAGCTTTACCATTTGCTGGTATTCCGGTGTACCATGATCGATAATTTTCAGCGCCATAACCCTGGTATAATTCTGTAACAAGTGTCCGAAAGGTCAATAGGACTCTCCAAAGGAGTCTTGTAGACCCCTGGAGAGTCCTACCGGTAAATTACAAAGAACTTGCAATTCCGCCAACCGTTTCACCGGATATTTTGAACAGATTTAAACCTGCTGAAGGAGTGTTATCCTTTCGTTTTCAGGAAGTTGAAGCAATTGCGGAAAAATGGGGGTTTACGATGGTGATTAATTCAAAAAGTATATTTTTGCACCCAATAAACAAAACTTAAGAACATGTCAGACATTTCATCAAGAGTAAAGAAAATCATCGTTGACAAACTG
>CAZEZE010000195.1:0-5495 GCA_964516445.1 uncultured Chitinophaga sp.
CTTCCATGCCGTCCATGATGGGCATTTTGAGATCCATGAGGATCACGTCGGGGGTAGACGTCTCCAGGGCCTTCAGCAGGTCTTCGCCGTTGTCGGCTTCCATGATCACCTGCAATTCCTCATCCGAAGAAAGCCCAACTTTCAGCCCCTCCCGGAATATTTTGTAATCATCCGCTATGGCTATTTTTATCTTGCTCATGCTGCAGCATTTGTTTTAACCGGCACGTGAATATTGATTCGATAGCCCTCATCGCCGGCAGTGAAGTGGATCGTCCCCTTCAGCAATATAATCCGGTTCTGGATATTTTTCAAACCCAATCCTTCCTTCTGGAACCGCAATTCCTCAAACTGCTCCTGCGTGAGACCGTTCCCGTTGTGGAAGATCACCAGGTCCAGTTCCTTTTCGTGCAGCACGGAACTGATCAGGAATTCACTCGCATTCGCGTATTTCAGGATATTGTTCACCAGTTCCTGCACGATCCGGTACATGCTGATGTCGTCATCGGCATTCTGGGTCCTGTAATTGTCGTCCAGCGCGGTGCTGGCGTGAATAAGGGTTCCCTGGGTGATCTTTTTAATGAAATGCCGGATGGCTTCATTGAGACCGAATTCCTTCAGGATATTCGAATGCAGGTTATGGGAAATCCCGCGTACTTTCTGTATCACTTCATTGAGCAGTTCGCGGCCTTTCTCATGCAGTTTCTGATCCTTCTCATCCAGTAATTCAGATTTGATACCCAGCAGGTGCAGTTTGGCGGAGGAGAGGATCGCGCCCACTTCATCATGCAGGGTTTCGGCGATACGGTGCCGCTCCAGTTCCTCGCTGCGGACCGCCGCCTCGATCAGTTGATTCTGCTGCTGTTCGCGGAGTTTTTGCAGGTCCATCCGGTGCTGGTCCTTTTTTCGCTGGTTAAAAATAACGGCCAGCAGGATGCTGACCACCATCAGCAGCATGACGGCAATGCCCAGGATAACCAGTATCGTAATGTTATTTGACATGAACCTGGCGGAATGTGACAGCAATGCAAATGAAAAGAAACAGGTACATGATATTATGAACATCCCAGATATCAACGGCAAAATTCAGGTCGGCCTGGGTGAGATACATATAGAAAAGAAAGATAAAGAAACTCGCCGCTACATAAAAAGTCAGGCCGGTTACGATCCAGAACCCGGGTTGTTTCTTCAGCGGTGTTGTCCGGTCCTCCAGGGTAAGGAAAATATAATACTGGAGACAATAAAAGAGAAGGAACGCGGCTTCGGTTGCCAGCAGCCGGTTGCTGAACATGTTCCGGTTGAAAAAATCCTCAAAGAACAGGAAGTTCACGGTGGCCATGAGCAGGAAGATCCATGGTAGGGCGGACTTTACCCGGTGAAGGAACCGTTGTTTTAGCCGGATAAAAAACTTACTGAACAGCAGCAGGCTGCACACGGAACGGATATTGTACAGGAAATTATTGCTCCATAGGAAATCACCCTCCGCGATCCCCCATTTGACCTTGTATTTCCATATCAGTGTGGAGAACAGGTTCACGACTAAAGCAAGGAGCACATAGGTCCTGACCGGTTCCAGGTAAGAGGGCGGGTTTTTCCGCGATAACACAAATGGTAACGCGATCAATGGCGCGATCACTTCCGCCCAGTCTATGAACAGTCTGTACGGGCTCATTCTTCAGGTGGTGCCGGAGGTGATGGTTTGGTGGCGACTCTAACAGAAGTGCCTCCAAGATCCAGGGTTACATTGTATTCCAGGTGCGGGTTTTCGGAGATCTTTGTTTCAAACAGCAAGGTCGCCGACTCAGCGCTTTTAGGATCCTTACAGGCTTTGTTGGCCATTTTCATAAGAGCCGACCAGCGTCCTTTCTTGGGGTTTTTCTTTTTTTTCTTTTTCCTGTCTTTTGTAGTAAGGCTGAGGGACAAGAACACTTCATTGTTCGCAAATGCGACGGGGTCTGTAAAAGGTTCGGGTTTGGGTGCCTCCCCGGTATCTTCTCCTGAAACTTTTTTGCCAACGACCCACTTGTTGCCAGATCGCCAGGCAGGGTAGGCTACGATGCCGAATGTTGCATCACCGCCGGACAGGCTGCGGAGTTCGGCCTGGAAGAAAACTTTTTTCTTGGGGTTCCCGGAAGTCGGAAACTGGTCGGTAATTTCTTTGTACAGGAATTTCTGCGGGGGTAAGATGAGTTGATTTGCCATGGTTTATTTTTTTGAAAGAACCACCGTGTATTCAATCCAGGGTGGTTGTTATTACTATTTTTTATACAATGCAGGAGGGGCCGGTGGTGAAGGCTTTGTAGATCTGCCCTCGGGAGCTGCTATAGGGATTTCAACACCCGGACTTCCTTCAGACGGGCCGAATCTAAAGGCCCTGATGTTGTATCCAAGGTTATCGGGGTGGCTTGCATCCCTTGTTGGTTCCAGTACCAGGTAATCAATATTGGGCCAGTCATAATTGGCGAGCACCAGTTCATTGTTGCTGAGAATTATTCCGTGTGTATCAAAAGGGGCAGCATCCCCATCACTTTTATCGTCAGCCTTCGCTGCAGTGCCAATACTACCTATTTGGGATACCGGAAAATAAAAGAGGCTCATATTGGTCGGGTCGGCCAGGTCGTCGAAGCCCGGCACCAGGCTCAGTTTCCTGTCTTGTATTAAATTAAGACTCGATTTCAGTATGCGGAATTTTTTAAAGGCAGTGATGGCATTTGCAGACGGCCCTTTTTCCTGTTCTTTCCGGGTTGTATCTGTAGTATTTACGGCGCTTTCTTTTTTCGCGTCATTGTTACAGGATAGTAACACGAAGGAAAAAAACGCAATCGTTAGAAAGGAAAACCGGAACATCGCTTTTCCCGGCCTCAGCGTTTGTTTTTGTTTCATGATGGATGGTTAATGGTTAGAAAATGGAGTTGTATGTTTCCGGCAGGCAGGATCAAAAACCTCAACTAAAATAAACCGCCCCCCGCAACTTTCAAAGGGCTGCTTGACGGATTGCGTAGTTAATACCTATAATACGTAGTTCTACGCAGCCGGTCAATCCCCTGGAACCCCGAACCAGCCTGTTTTTCCTGCGGCAGCGTAGTTACTACCTGGAGCTGCGTACATGTACCGGGCATGCGGTTAAGGGTATTAATCCGCAACCCCGGCTGCATTTCATAAGTGCATCTGCGGCATTTGTTTTTACCGCATTTACCACCTTGTTTCCGGGGCATCGCTGCAGCAAGATTTGTGTTATAAAATCATTTTTTATGACACAAAGAAAATATTTCAGCCTTGCCTTCACCATCGTGTATATCCTGTTATGCCTGTCGGCAAAAGCCGCCGGCAACCAGGAAGGCGCCGGTCACGGGAACGGCCATGGAATGGAAGCGGCGAAACAAGCTGATATGTCTTCCCAGGGCAAACATGCGCCCATGTCAAAAGAAGCGCATTCCAATGCTCCGCAGGGGAAAGCACATGCTCCCCATTCGGAAGAATTGCCGCATATCCATAAGTTCCATAAGGAAAGGGTGAAGAAGATCCGGAAACATCACGGTAAATACTGGTTGCTCAGCCAGGTCCTGTTGTTTCTATGTCACGCTTCGGTACTTTACATCAGCTACCTCCATGTCGTGCATTAAAACCGGCGGATGGAGAAAGAGTCGAACAACTGCAGTTCCTCCATTGCAGTCTGTATGCCGCTCACATTGGCGCGGGGAGGTCCCTGGCGACACCAGCGGGTAAACGTATCGAGTTGTTCCGTTGTGCCGGTGGCGAGGATGAATACTGTTCCGCCGGGCTGGTTTTGCACATAACCGGTAATACCGAGTTCAACTGCTTTTTCCCGGGTACCCTGCCGGAAGAAAACACCCTGGACTTTTCCGTTCACAATAATAGAGATCGTATGCAGCATGTTATCAGAAGGGAATGAGGCTGACGATTTGCTCCAGGTACTGCTGGTCAATAGTATCGAACTGATCGTATTCGCTGCTGTCAACATCAAGCACGGCCAGCACTTCACCGTTGCGTATAACCGGCACCACGATCTCAGACCGGGAAAGACTGCTGCAGGCAATATGCCCCGGGAATTTTTCAACATCCGCAACAACCAGTATCCGGGCTTCGGCCCAGCTTGTTCCGCAAACACCTTTACCCTTTCGTATCCGGGTACAGGCCACGGGCCCCTGGAAAGGACCCAAAACAAGTTCATCTTTCTTTACCAGGTAAAAACCGGTCCAGAGCCACCCAAACTGTTCTTTCAGCGCCGCCGCCACGTTGGCGAGGTTGGCAATGAGATCCGGCTCGCCATCAAGCAGTCCTTTTATCTGCGGCAACAGGGATTCGTATTGCTCCGTTTTTGATCCGGTAATTATTTGAAGGTCTTCTGCCATTTTGCGAAGATAGTTAGGAGTTTGGAGTTGGGAGTTGGGAGTTTGGAGTTGGGAGTTAGGAGTTGGAACTCTGAAGTTCTGGGGTCGCCTAACGCTCCGTCGTTGAATATTGAGCATTGAAAATTTTTCAAGTAAGTTCTCTGGCCAGTGAAAAAATTAAATGTGCATCATTCTCCGGGTCTTTTCTGTCAGTCAAAAATGTAAAGCCCTGTTTCAGCAGCAGCCTTGTTGAAGCAAGATTATCCTTATGGGTGTACGCTTCAAGGGTGGCGAACCCCGCTTTATCAAAAGCATACCGGATCACCGCTTGCAGCGCTTCCTGCATCAGTCCTTTTCCCTGTTGCCCCGGGCTGAGTTCATATCCCAGTTCGGCGGTCTTTCTGTCAGGGGAATAATTCCAAAGGCAAATGGTGCCGATGAGTGCATGATTTTCTTTTAATGAAATAACCCAGTAAAGTGATCTGTTTTCAGCAATACTGTTATTGATGATATGGATAAATGCGCTTGCTTCTTCAATTGCCGTTGGTTTCTTTCGATCAAGAAACCGGTTCACCCTGTCATCCGAACGAAGGGAAAAGAGGGTCTTGTCATCTGTTTCTTCCAGTTGTCGAAGAAGGAGGCGGGAAGTTGAAAGGGTGGGGAAGGGCATCATTGAGATTAATGGTTCAATTGTTTTTTTATCGAATTCACATCAACTGCCGCTTGTACAACTGCACGGCATTTTCAAACCCCAGGTAAAGCGCATCGCAGACCAGTGCATGGCCAATGCTTACTTCCAGCAAACCGGGGATATGGTCCTTAAAATATTTCAGGTTGCGCAGGTCCAGGTCATGACCCGCATTGATCCCCAAGCCCAGTTCATTCGCTCTGACCGCTGCCGCCACATACGGAGCGATTGCCAATTGTCGATTGCCTATTGCATATTCATTAGCAAATGCCTCCGTGTAAAGTTCGATCCTGTCCGTACCTGTTTCCGCAGCTCCTTCTACCATTTCGATCACCGGATCAACAAAAATGGATACGCGGATACCAGCTTCTTTGAAGACCCTGATCTTTTCAACCAGGAAATCTTTGTATTTCACCGTATCCCATCCGTGATCGCTGGTCAACTGTCCGCCGGTATCC
>CAZEZE010000196.1:0-5479 GCA_964516445.1 uncultured Chitinophaga sp.
CTGCGCGATACCAAAAGGAATTTTCATCCGGCCCGTCTTCTGTACATTCAAAAAGTTGACAAAAATACCCTGGGCCGTTTCGGGTCGCAAATAAACTTTATTGTCCTCGTCTTCTGTTGAAACCGTTGAGCCAAATTCAGTGGAGAACATGAGATTGAACTGCCGGATATCCGTCCAGTTGCCGGTACCGCTGACGGCGCATTTGATTTTATTATCCTCGATCAGTTTTTTTAATCCCTCGAATTCATCTTTGGCCAATAGGGCATCCATTGCAGCTAAGAGCCCATCAGCTTCTTTCTCTTTACCCGCAGCTCGCAGCTCGTCACTAAACCCTTCTATCAAATGATCCACCCTGTATCGCTTCTTACTGTCCTTATTATCGATCATCGGGTCGTTGAAATTATCCACATGACCGGATGCTTTCCAGGTGGTGGGATGCATGAAGATGGCCGCGTCGATGCCCACAATATTATCCTGCAACTGGGTCATGCTCTTCCACCAGTAATCCTTGATATTCTTCTTCAGTTCGCTGCCCATTTGCCCGTAATCGTAAACCGCCTGCAGCCCGTCATAGATCTCGCTGCTGGGAAAAATAAAGCCGTACTCTTTGCAATGGGAGATAATTGCCTGGAACCGGTTGCTGTCATTTGCCATAAGGCGGCAAAAATAAGTCAGATCGGGGATTTAAGCAGTGCCAAAGTTTGAAATAATTCCACGCAGAGTGCGCAGGGAACGCAGAGCTAGTGGTTGATTAATAATCTCTGCGTATACTGCGATCTCTGTGTGAGATTCCAACTGAGTAAAATCGGGTCCCCTTACTTCAGCTTCTCATTTTGCTGGTGTCTTTCCGTGTCCCGTATACTCTTCTTTTCAAAATTCTTTTGCAGGGCACCGGTCAGGTCCACCCCCGTTTGGTTGGCCAGGCAGATCAGTACCCAAAGCACATCGGCCATCTCATCGGCCATATCCAGGTCCCTGTCCGATTCCTTGAAACTCTGGTCGCCGTATTTCCGGGCCATGATACGGGCCAGTTCCCCCACTTCTTCGGTCAGGATCGCCATATTGGTGAGCTCGCTGAAATAACGGACTCCCACGGTTTTGATCCATCCGTCCACTTGCTGCTGGGCCTCATGTATGGTCATAACAAAAGTTTTTGGGTCTTTTCTGCAATTTAGCATGATTCTTGTCGTTTTCCACCTCCCGTCCCCCCTGGAAACCCAAACCAATTCCTTTAAAAGATTAAATGTATTCTATGACAAGGTCTGTTAGCAGGCTTATAGCCATGCTGCTATTATCCGTATTGTTCATCGCCGTGGAAGCGCAACCGGTGAAAAAGGAACCAAAGCCCTATAAAGTGCTTACATCAGGGCGCCAGCTTACCATAAAAAGCATAAAGTCCATTCAGCATGTGATGCTCTGGACCACGGGCGGTGACAGGGTGATCGAGCAGAGGGATATCAACAGTAATTCCTATTCAGTGAACATTCCGATCAGCCGGAAAGCCTTTTTTTTGATGATCGGGCTGGAAAACGGGAAAATCTATACGGAGAAGATCGGAATTCAATAGGCAATTGACAATAGGCAATTGACAATAGGTTCCCGCTTTTAATAAGGTCGTTTACTGTTTGTAAGGTTCATTCTTTGTTTTTACTGTCAATTACAATTGTGACGGGGCCGTCGTTTAAAAGCTCCACCTTCATATCCGCTCCGAAGATGCCGGTCTTTATTTCTTTTCCAAGATCAAGACTCAGTTGCCGGATCATTTTCCCATATAATGGTATAGCCACCTCCGGCTTACTGGCTTTGATATAAGAAGGGCGGTTACCTTTTTTGGTGGAAGCGTGTAGCGTAAACTGGCTGATCAGCATAATTTCTCCCTTCTTATCCAGAACCGACTCATTCATCACTCCTGCTGAATCATCAAAGACCCGGAGGTTCACGATCTTGCCGCTCAGCCAGGCGATATCATCCTGCGTATCCGCATCCTCAATTCCCAGCAGTACCAGCAATCCCGGCCCGGTCCGGGCATGGACTACTCCTTCTATAGTAACAGATGACCAGGCAACTCTTTGTATAACGGCTCTCATTATTATTTAACTTTGATCCTATACAAATGTATTGAAGACTGGCTCATTGGGCTATAAATGAAGTCAAACAGGTCAAAAGGGTCATATGAGTCAAATACGTTTCTTAACTGACAGACTTTTATATCATACAAGTTAACTCTGTACTATAAACGACACCATTGACTTATTTGACCAAAATGCCCTCACTCAACCTACTAAACGAAATCAATTTCCAAACCACCCGCAGCGGGGGCAAGGGCGGGCAAAACGTCAATAAGGTGGAGACGGCCGTGATCGCATCCTTTCATATTGATTCATCCGCTTTGCTTACAGATGAACAAAAAACATTGCTGAAAGAAAAACTCAGCAACCGGATCAGCAGTGAAGGATTCTTACAGGTAAAATCGCAGGCACACCGGACACAGTTTGCCAACAAGAAGGAGGCCATTGAAAAAATAAATGACCTGGTGGAAAAAGCCCTGCTGAAGAAAAAACCCCGCATTGCCACGAAGCAGAGTAAAGCCTCCAAAGAAAAACGCCTGGAGTGGAAAAAAAGAAATGCAGAGATTAAGGCAGGCCGGCAGAAATTCAGGCCAAATAGTTTTTAGCCACGAAATGTTTTCATTTTGCGAAAAATTAAAGGCCACAGATTTCACAAATTACACGGATTACTGTTTCAAAATGGACAAGGGTATTTCTGTCAATGCAGACAAACGGCCCGGCCGATCGTGAACTCCTTCGTGTTTTTTCGTGTGCTTTCGTGGCAATTTGAAAATAATCTGTGATAATCTGTATAATCAGTGGCAAAATAAAATCGTAAATTAGCACACTCAATTTCACCCTGTGCGGAAAACGACCCTGACGATATTCTTCCTGGTTTCTTCGACCATTTTTTTCTCTTATTTGCTCGGCTCCTGCAGTAAAGAACAGAAAACAAAGGGCCTGGAACGGCTGGATCAGGTCATTCCTCCCGGTTTTCCCGCACCCGCTTATACTTTCAGGGATAACCCGCTCACCAAAGAGGGATTTGAACTGGGAAGAAAATTATTCTACGACGGCAGGCTTTCCATAGATAATAAGCATCCCTGTTCTTCCTGTCACCAGCAAGTGGCCGGCTTCGGCACCTTTGAACACGACCGCAGTCACGGCGTTTATAATTCGCACACCCTGCGCAATGCCCCGGTCCTTTTCAACCTTGCCTGGAGCAGCAGTTTTCACTGGGACGGTGAATTCACTTCGCTGCAGGATGCAGCCGCGCAACCCATCAACGGTCATATAGAAATGGGGGAGAGTTTCCGGGGTATCATTGATAAACTGGAAGCGGATGACGAATACCGAAAGGATTTTAGAAAAGTATTCGGATCCCCGTTCATCCGCCCTGAAGATATTTTAAAGGCGCTGAGCCAGTTCATGGGTTACCTGGTCTCCGCCGATTCCAAATACGACCGGTTTAAAAAGGGATCGGCCGCATATACGGCACAGGAAACAAATGGCTACACTTTATATAAAGCCAACTGCGCCACCTGTCACCCGGAACCGCTTTTCACCGATCACAGTTACCGTAACACCGGGCTGCCGGTCGATAATTTCCTGAAAGATTACGGAAGACTGAGGATCACTGGCAAAAAAGAAGATTCCTTGAAATTCAAAGTGCCTACCCTACGGAATGCCTACAGTTCCTCGAACTATATGCATGACGGCCGCTTCAATACCGTGCAACAATGCATCAACCATTACCGCAGTGGTGTGCAACTGAGTTCAACACTCGATCCCCAGCTGTTGAACGGGATCAGCCTGACGGAGAACCAGACTGATGACCTGATGGCATTTATAAAGACGCTGACCGATTCGGTTTTCCTGAAAGATCCAAGATACCAGAAACCGCTCTGAACCTAATCTTTCTTTCTTTTCCCCTTCAGCGTTTCCACGCTTAATTTCCGGGATTCGATCTCTTTTGCGGTCTCCTCCTGGGATTTGATATTATTCGCCAGCTTTGTATCCAGTTCTTCTTTTTCCCCCTGAAGGGTCCTTAATTTTTTCTCCGCATCCGACAGCGATTGTTCAGCGTCCCCAATCTGCAGCTCCAGGTCGGCAGCTTCCACATCGGGCAGGAGGTTGTTCAGGAATTTCTTTGTTTTCGCTATATCCGAATTGCTCATCGACGCAATCACATTCACTTCATTGTTGAGTATCACCAGGTACAAAACAGACTCATTCGTTGTTTTCTTGCTTTTTTTCTCCACTTTAATGACATAATCCAGCTTATCCTTGCTGATTTCGGGAACATGTGCATTTTTGAACACCAGGAAACCTTTATCCCTGTTCAGGAACCCCTTTTCTTCCTTTGGTTTATAACCCAGTTTTTTCATTCTTTCAATAAAAGCGTTCTCGAGTGCTTCTTCCCGGAAAGAATATTCGACTGCAACGGCAGCCTGTTTATCCTTATCATACTGGATCTTCTCCTCGTAAGCCTGTGCAGTAACAGTTATTGCAACAACATAAGCGATACAGAACAGAAAGAATGCCTTCCTCATAAGTGTTAGTTTTATACCTAAAGATACGCTATGGGCCCAAAACCTGCTTCCCGGCCGGAAGACGTTGAAATTGTCTTAAATAAACAGCGGTGGATACCGGATATTCGTTTTTTGCCTGTTGATCAGTTACTTTTGTTTACAGCTAAGCTCCCGGCGGGACTGTACAAGTAATGATCGCGTTAGGCGGTTTTAGCGTGCAAAACTTCATATCCTTTGAGCGGTATCAAAAAACTGGCAGGTCAAACATTATGGTATGGTGTGCCCACCATTGCCAGCCGCTTTCTGGGCTACCTGATGAACCTGTCGCTCCCGCTGATCTTTGCACAGCCTGCCAGCACGGCCGACCTGACCCAGGTCTATGCCATCATCCCCTTTCTCAATATCCTTTTTACATATGGGCTTGAAACAGCCTATTTCCGTTTTTCGCAGGACCATGACCGTCCCGGCCTTTACAATACTCTTTCAGTTTCACTGATCGGTTCAACCATTCTGTTTACAGGCTTGTTGTTCCTGTTTAAAAATGACATTGCGCGGGCGGCAAATCTTGAAAAGCACCCGGAGTACATCACCTGGATGGCCGTCATCATTTTCTTTGATGCGGTAAGCACACTGGCATTTGCAAGGCTGCGGCAGGAAAACCGTCCCCGGCGCTATGCTTTTGCCCGGATCGCCGGTGTATTTCTGAATGTAGTGGTAGTGATCCTTTTTCTCGGTGTCGTACCCCAATACCTGCAATCTCATCCCGGTAGTTTTATCAGCAGGATCTATAACAAGGATACAGGTATCGGGTACTACCTGATCGGTAATATTTGCGGCAGCGTACTCACCTTCCTCATTCTGCGAAAAGAATTTGCACAGATACGATTCAGCTTTGATGCC
>CAZEZE010000197.1:0-5476 GCA_964516445.1 uncultured Chitinophaga sp.
ACAAGAGAACTGCAAAAGCTTACGAATGAACTGATTAAAAAAGGAGGATCGGTCGTGCCCAAAGAAGCCGGACACCTTAGAGAGGTTCTTCGATTCCACGAATACCGCTATTATATAATGAATGACCCGCTGATCTCGGATTATGAATATGACCAGTTGTACAAAGTATTGGAGAAACTGGAAGAGATCAACCCGAAACTGGTCACCCCCGATTCTCCTACACAGCGCGTAGCAAAAGGTCTTACCAAAGATTTTCCGACCGTACAGCATCTCGTCCCCATGTTGTCGCTGGATAATTCCTACAACGCCGATGATCTGCTGAGTTTTGACCGGAAAGCAAGGGAACTGACAGGTCTTGATAAAATAGAGTATTGCGTAGAGCCGAAATTTGACGGGGGAAGTATTTCCCTGGTTTATGAAGACGATCTCCTGGTACGGGGCGCCACCCGGGGTGATGGAGTGGAGGGGGATGACGTAACCGCCAATATCAAACAGATCAGGACCATTCCCCTGTCCGCAAAATTCTCGGAACTGGGTCTGCAACAGATAGAGATAAGGGGTGAAGTGCTTATTAATAAATCCAATTTTAAGAAGTACAACGAGAAGATCATGGAAGAGGGCCTTCCGCCGCTGGCCAATCCAAGGAATGCGGCATCCGGCACACTCCGTATCAAGGATCCCGGGGAGGTGGCAAAGCGGAACCTGGAAGCTTTTGTTTACCATATCAGTTACTTCTCCCTGAAGAAAGGGAAAAAGGCTCCGGCTGCGCTTTCACACCACTCCAGTTCCCTGAGTTTGTTATGGGAACTGGGCTTCCGCAGTCCGGATAAAGAAAAAAAGATCTTTAAGGGCATTGATAATGTGATCCATTATTGCCAGGAATTTGAATCCGGAAGGGATGATTTGCCCTATGAGATCGACGGCATGGTGATCAAGGTGAATGACCTTGTACTGCAGGATAAACTGGGGATGACCTCTCACCATCCGCGCTGGGCCATTGCCTATAAGTTCAAGGCAAGACAGGGAACCAGTAAATTATTGCATGTCGGTTTCCAGGTTGGCAGGACCGGTGCGGTGACCCCGGTGGCCAAACTGGAACCTGTTGCCGTAGGGGGTGTAACGATCAGCAGCATTTCCATCCATAACGAAGATTATATCAAAGAAAAGGACCTGCGTATCGGGGATGCCGTGCTGATCGAAAGAGCCGGTGATGTGATCCCCCAGATCGTAAAATCGCTGGCGGACGCCCGCACTGGAAAGGAAAAGAAGATCGTCTTCCCCAAAAATTGCCCGGTTTGTGACAGCAAATTATTCAAGGAAGAGGAGGAGGCGGTATGGCGCTGCACCAATATTGATTGCCCGGCACAGGTGATGGAACGTATCATTCATTTTGTCAGCAAGGATGCCATGGATATCCGCGGTTTTGGCGAAGCCAATGTCCGCAAGTTTTTTGAATTGGGCCTGCTGAAAGACATTCCGGGCGTATACAAACTGAATTTTAAAAAGATCGGTGAACTGGAAGGATTTGGCCAGCGATCCATTGACAACCTTGAGCAGGCCATTGAAAATTCAAGGAAACAGCCCCTGCACCGGCTGATCTATGCACTCGGTATCCGTTTTGTTGGTGAAACCACTGCCAGGACACTTGCCCAGGCGGTAAACCACCTTCTCGATTTCAAAAAATTCTCACAGGAAGACCTTCAGAACCTCGAGGATGTGGGTCCGAAAGTGGCCGGCAGTATCCATCATTTTTTCAGTAATAAGCATAATATCGAAATGCTGGAGCAACTGGAAAAGCTGGGGCTTACACTTAAAAATGAAAAGAAACAACTGGCAGCCGGGGGGAACCTCGAAGGACAAACCTTTCTGTTCACCGGTACCCTTCCAACACTGAAGCGCAGTGAAGCAGAAGCCCTGGTGGAAGACCATGGCGGCCAGGTGTCCGGCAGTGTCAGCGCCAAACTGAATTACCTGGTGGTGGGCGAGGATGCCGGCAGCAAGCTGGAAAAAGCTAAAAAGATCAATACGGTAAGGATCATATCGGAACAGGAGTTCCTGAAAATGATCGGTAAAAAATAATAATCCCGTATCTGTTTCAAATTTTCTAACTTAGGGGAGTTCCTAAAACTGCACCGATAACTTCTGTTGTACCCCGTTATTGATGGCATCCTGTCCCTGATTAAAATTATTACGTATGATCAGGAAATTACCCGGCGAAAGCTGGAAGCCATTGACATTCTCCGGCTGGAAACAGCTGCGTAACAGGTATGCTGTATCCACTTGTGGCCGGATCGCCAGTTATAAAAAAGATGTACTGGCGGATGGCAAGCTGCTAAGCGGCTCACTCACGACCGGCTACCGCACATTAAACCTTCACCGTCCTGAAGACAAAGGCACCCTGTATATCCACCGTGAAATGGCCAGGCTGTTCCTGCATAAAACCTCCTCTTCCGCCCGTTTTGTAATTCACCGCAATCATAACAAGCTCGACAATAACATTAAAAACCTTCGCTGGGCCACCCTGGATCAAATGATCGCCCATCAGCAGCAAAGCCCTGCCAAAATCGCCTACAAGGAAAAACAGGCCAATAAAACGGAGGGTCTGAAACTCACCGCCGCGCAGGTTAGGAAAATTAAAACTGTTCTTGCCAGCAAGAAAAGGAACATCACCATTAAAAGACTGGCGGAGAATTACGGCGTGAGTGAAATGACGATGTACCGCATTAAAAGCGGGGAGAACTGGGCAAGGGTGTAATACAATTCCCCCTGTCCCCTGCCTTCATCAGCACTTCGGCGGGCAGGCCTAAAGGGATGACTTAGGTCACATACTCCCAAAAAATCCATGGATTCTTTAAAGCAAAAGACTCCCATTGATTCTTAATGATAAATCATAATTAATTCATGTTGCAGCCTTCCACCATTAAATTTCTCAAAGATTTAAAGAAGAACAATAACAAATCCTGGTTTGAGGTAAACAGGAAAAGGTACGAAGATGCGAAGTCGGACTTCGCTTCTTTCATACAGGAGGTCATCACCCTTCATGGCAAGAAAGATCCTTCTATAAAGAATCTAATAGCAAAAGAATGTATGTTTCGTATCAACCGGGATATAAGGTTCGCCAAAGACAAATCGCCTTATAAAACCAATTTCGGCGCCAGTATCAATAAAGGAGGAAGAAAAGCCTGGAATAGTGCCGGGTATTATTTTCATTTGGAACCGGGTAGTTCTTTCACCGGCGGTGGTATCTATATGCCGGATCCGGATACGCTGAAAAAAATCAGACAGGAGATCGATTATAACCTTCCCGCTTTTAAAAAGATCGTTGACTCCAAAAAATTTAAATCGGTATACGGCGGATTGGACAACAGCGAGGGCTTTTTACTCAGTCGTGTTCCAAAAGGTTATGAACCCGGCAATCCCGCCGCTGAATACCTGCGGCTAAAAAGTTATATAGCGATGGTTTCGTTACCAGATACGGACCTGACTTCAAAAAACCTGGTAAAGAAAACGGTCGCGGTTTTTGAAACGTTGCAACCGCTGATTCAGTTTATTAACTCTTGCCTTGACTGATTCATAACAAATTTTTGGAGTACAGGTATTCCGCTATTTGCACGGCATTAGTCGCCGAGCCCTTTCTCAAATTATCACTGACCACCCACATGTTCAGCGTTTTTGGCTGACTTTCATCCCTCCTTAGTCTTCCCACAAACACATCATCCTTCTCATGCGCATCCATTGGCATGGGATATTGCTGGTTAGCTGGATCATCCACAACAATAACGCCGGGCGCAGACTGCAATATGGATCTTAGTTCCGCGAGGTCATACTCATTTTTAAATTCAACATTCACCGCTTCGCTGTGACCGCCCATAACAGGTATGCGAACGGTAGTGGCCGTCACCCGGATGGAATCATCCCTCATGATCTTGCAGGTCTCTTTCACCATTTTCATTTCTTCTTTCGTGTAGCCGTTTTCGAGAAACACATCGATCTGCGGGATAGCGTTCAAATCGATCCGATATTTGTACGCCATCGGGTAATCCCGATTTTCCCCTTTCACTTCCTTCGCCCTTTCCCCTTTCAGCTGGTCAACCGCTTTCACACCCGTGCCTGTCACGCTCTGGTAGGTACTCACTACGATCCTTTTGATACCATATTTTTGGTGCAGGGGATTCAGCGCCACCACCATCTGGATGGTGGAGCAATTGGGATTGGCGATGATCTTATCACCGGCAGTCAGTATATCCGCATTGATCTCGGGTACAACCAATGGTTTGGAAGGGTCCATCCGCCAGGCAGAAGAATTATCAATAACCGTGATGCCCGCTTCGGCAAAACGGGGTGCCCATTCCAGTGAAGTGCCGCCTCCGGCGGAGAAAATAGCTACCGCCGGTTTCGCGGCAATGGCATCCTGCATCCCCACCACTTTGTATTTCTTCCCTTTGAATTCAACTTCCTTTCCTACAGATCTTTCAGAGGCCACGGGAATAAGTTCCGTAACAGGGAAATTTCTTTCCGCCAGCACCTGCAACATTTTGGTGCCCACCAACCCGGTAGCGCCCACCACTGCAACTTTCATGTTTTGTTTTTTTTACTATTAAAAATCAAAAGGCCTTCCACCGGAAGGCCTGCAATACGCTTATGTTGTAACATACAGAACGGTGCAAACCTCCCCTCAGGAACGTTTATTATTGCGTTTTGTATGTTTTATTACCAACATGTCGTGTGCAAATGTAACCGTACCGGTTTTTTTTGCCAAATAATGACGGGGTTTTTTACCGGGAATCCGGCAACCGGCAGATTATACTTGCAGTGTGATGAAAATGATTTTCCTGCTGACATTCCTGCTTATACCTGTTTGTATGCTTGCGCAAAACAGGTACGACGTGGTGATCGATGAGATCATGGCGGATCCCACTCCGACTGCCGGTCTTCCCTCCAATGAATGGATCGAACTGAAAAACATTTCTGCCAGCCCGGTCAACCTGCTCAACTGGCGGTTCGGCGACGCCTCCGGCCAAAGCGGCCCTATGCCCAATTTCACGTTGCAGCCCGACAGTTTTGTGATCGTGTGCACCGGAAGCGCAGTAGCCGCCATGTCAGTGTACGGAAGAGTGATCTCCGTAACCGGTTTCCCTTCCCTGGATAATGACGGGGACCAGTTATTTTTAAAAGCATCGAATGGCCAAACCATCCATGCGGTTGGCTATCATTCCTCCTGGTACAGAAATGATGTGAAGAAAGACGGTGGTTGGACCCTGGAGATGACCGATCCCGCCAACCCCTGTAGCGGCGGCAATAACTGGAAGGCAAGTACTGCGCCGAACGGGGGAACTCCGGGCAGGAAGAATGCAAACGATGCAGTAAACAACGATGTTACAGGGCCGCAATTAATAAGGGCCCATACAACCGACAGTCTGACCATCCTGTTGGTTTTCGATGAGCCGCTTGACAGCCTGGCCGGGGCATCGGTTTC
>CAZEZE010000198.1:0-5476 GCA_964516445.1 uncultured Chitinophaga sp.
TTATGAATCCGATGCTCTAACCAGCTGAGCTACCCCGGCATTGGGTTTGTCCGTGTCAGTAATTACCCGAAAACGGGCAGCAAAAATAGCTATTCCCCGCGTAAGACTAAAATGAAATTTGATCATAATTTAGCCCAATTATGACAGTACTTCGTTTGGCGGATCGGGCTGATGCAAAAGAAATTCTTGCTATATACACCCCTTATATTGAAAAAACCTCTATCACCTTTGAGACTGAAGTGCCTTCCATCGATGTTTTTGCGGAAAGAATCGGATCCTATCTGCAAAACTATCCCTGGCTGGTTTGTGAAGTGAACGGAAAGATCGCCGGTTATGCCTATGCCTCCCGCTACCGGGAACGGGTGGCTTACCAGTGGAGTGTGGAATGCTCGGTTTATGTTCATGATGAATTTTTAAGGACTGGTATTGCAAAGGCACTTTACGAATCTCTTTTTGGGATATTAAAAAAACAGGGCTTTCGAAACCTGTATGCTGTAATTAATTTGCCCAATGACAGGAGCGTGGCCTTTCATGAAAAATGCGGTTTCCGGTATTTCGCGACCTACGAACAGGTGGGCTACAAACTGGGAAAATGGAAGAACGTGGGATGGTGGCGTTTAATATTGAATGAATTCGGGGACGAACCCGCTGCACCGGTTCCTTTTTCAAATATGGATAAAGAATTTCTTACAGCAATTTTCAGGGATAAAGCGAAAATGATCCGTTACTGAAAAGCAAAACGGCTCAATCACTTTCAATCAGCAGCTTCTTTGTTTTGTAATCGATCGTAAAAAGCTTTTTGATACTCGGGCAGCAGCGGGGATCATCTGTGCCGTATGCATAATAAGTCCCGAATATGGTTCCCTCCCTTGCACCGGACACCGATAACCATCCGTCTTTTTTGGCTTCCATGTTTTCAATGTATTTGTCATCAGTGACCCAGGAGGCGCCTTTGGAAATGATCATCACCCTTGCCTGTACATTCATCATGGCATTCCCGCCATCGCATTGAACAGGATTGAAAGTGATAAGGCCGTCCGTCTTCCCGTCCTGGTTGATATCTGAAAAGTAAATGGCTATCTCCTTCGGAATTCCGGCCACCGGTCCTTTGTATCCTTCCTTTGTTACGATCTCCATTTTGCAGCCGGCGGGTCGGGCATAGTTGCCTGCATTGTACTGTACTGTCTTCCACTGCTCAAACCGGCTGAGTACCTGGGTGTATTCTGCCGTGCTTTGTGCAAAAAGGGAATGGATCGTCAATAGGAGCGCCAGGGAAAAAAATATCTTTTTCATGACTGGAAAGGTTTGCTTTCATTAAAGATAAAAAAACGGCCCTGGATAAGACGGTACAAAGAATTAATGATCTTTTTTCAAACAGAGGCAAGTGAAATAAGACCGGACGCCGGTTTTGACCGGTCAAACAGCAAAGCCCGGTATCCCGGCTGAATGCGTTTTATTCAATGGTGGTTCATTCCCGGCAGACTTATTTGGCCATTTCAGTACTGGCAACAACCGGTAAAACCTTGCCGGGATATTGCTCCAATGCTTTTTCCAGGCAATCCAGTGCAGCGTCAAGGTCACCGGTATTCAGCACGTAAGCAAGACGCACTTCATTCTTTCCCTGGCCGGGGTTGCCATAGAAACCGGTGGCGGGAGCCAGCATCACGGTCCGGTTATTATAGGAGAAATCTTCCAGAAGCCACTGGCAGAATCTGTCACAATCATCGATCGGGAGACGGGCAATGGCATAAAAGGCGCCGCCGGGGTTGGGGCAAAACACGCCGGGCATGGCATTCAGCCGGCTCACCAGAAGGTTCCTTCTTTTCAGGTACTCCGCTTTGGGCACATCAAAGTAGGATGCGGGAAGGTCCACCGCCGCTTCACCCATGATCTGGGCCAGCCCGGGAGGACTCAATCTTGCCTGCGCGAATTTCATGGCGGCATCATAAACGGCTTTGTTCTTCGTGACGAAGGCCCCGAGCCGTGCCCCGCAGGCGCTGTATCTTTTGGAAATGGTATCCATCAGCACCACATGTTCATCCATACCTTCAAGGTGCATGGCACTTACATATTCTCCGTCGTAACAAAATTCACGGTAGGCCTCATCACTGAACAGATAAAGATTGTGTTTGATACAGATCAGCTTCAGGGCTTCCATCTCTTCCCGGCTGTACAGGTAACCGGTAGGATTGTTGGGACTGCAAATGATGATCGCTTTTGTTTTATTAGTGATCACTTTTTCAAAATCGGCGATCGGGGGGAGCGCAAACCCGTTTTCAATATGAGATGTGATGGGCACCACGTTCACACCGGCTGCACAGGCGAAACCGTTATAGTTTGCATAGAAGGGTTCGGGAATGATCACTTCATCACCGGGGTTGAGACAGGTAAAGAATCCAAACATGATGGCTTCGCTGCCCCCGGTGGTGATGAGGATCTGGTCATGGGTGACATCGATCCCAACGGACTTATAATATTTCACCAGTTTAAGGCGATAACTTTCGTTGCCTGCGCTGTGACTGTATTCAAGCACTTTTATATCCGCGTGCCGTACGGCATCCAGGATGGCGGGTGGCGTTTCTATGTCGGGCTGCCCGATATTCAGGTGATACACTTTAACGCCTTTCTTCTTGGCAGCTTCGGCAAAAGGTACCAGTTTGCGGATGGGAGAGGGGGGCATTTGTTTGCCGCGTTGTGAAATACTTAGCATGGGGCAAAGATAGGAACTGGGGCGAAGTGATAAACGACCAGGAATGATTGGTAAAATCACACTATAGGCGATGTTTAATCGCGATTTTAGAGCTTAGTTCTTTCAACTGATCATAATGTGTTTCGTATCAATAAAAAAGAATTGGATTCTTATCCCAAAAGAAGCGGCTTTTAGGCCGTTAGCCTGTATATTTGCACCCCGTTACGAAAGTAACACGGGAGGTAGTTCAGCCCGGTAGAATACGTGGTTTGGGACCACGGGGTCGCAGGTTCGAATCCTGTCCTCCCGACTCCGCCCGCCGAAGTCCCGACGAAAGTCGGGACGAAGGTGGGTTTTTTGTTGTCTAAATATCATTAATTTTGCGGGCTTCGCCGGGCAAGCCCGACAAGTAAAAAATGGCTCCTGTTCAAGCGAAGCGAGGGGCTTTTTTGTTTCGGTACACTCCTCTTAAAGTTCACCTAGGTAATCCTGTATTTCATTATTGAATCTCCGTTAAACGGAGTCCCCTCATTGAATATTGAACATTGGAAATTGAGCATTTCGTAATATTAATGCATCAGTATAATAAACACACTTGTACTTAAAATATCCCTGCCAGCTCCAAACTCCTTTTCTTCATTTTCCTGGTAGTTGTTTCTTCAATAACAGGATGGGGAAGCAGGATGAGTGAATTACCACTCTTTTTCCACCAGTCATTACTTTTCAGTTCTTTGAACGAGATCACCCCCGCCAGGTATTTACGGTCTTCCCGGGCATGCCATTCTTCTATCCATTCAAACCGGTCACGCGGGATCGCCGAAATGTCATTAAAGCTTACATATACTTTTAAATAGAAGTCATCGGTCAGTTCATGTGGCTGGTGGTGATACAGTTTCTTGTATTCGTATTTATATCCGTATCGCAGGGCCGATATATCACTCAGCACCGCCGAAGCAGTAGGAAAACTCCCGGCACCTTTGCCATAAAAGAATTGCTTCTCGGCGAAACCGCTTTCGATCACCACGCCATTGAATTCATTTTTTACAAACGAGAGATGATCGCCTGGCTTAACAAACTGGGGAAGCACAAAGGCGGCTACTTTTCCGTTCTTCAGTTTCTGCGCCTCCGCCACCAGTTTTATTTCCTGTTTTTTCGCACCGGCCACCTGCGCATCAGCAGCATGTATATCCTGGATCCCATTGAAAAGAATATTTCCGGGTGCTTCCAGTATCCCATAGGCATGGGTCAGCAGAAAGGTCCATTTGTTCACCGCGTCATATCCTTCCAGGTCCAGGGCCGGGTTACTCTCGGCGAAACCGGATTGCTTGGCGAGCAATAACGCTTCACGGAGATCAAGCCCTTCTTCAAAGATCTTTGTCAGGATGAAATTCGTGGACCCGTTCACAATGGCCCGGATGGAATGCAGGAGATCATTGTCATAGTATTCTTCCAGGTTGCGGATGACCGGAATCGAAGCGCAGGCTGCCGATTCATATAAGAAGGATCGTCCTGTTTGTTGTTGTAATGCCAGGAGCTCAGGAAAGTGTTCCGCGATCATTTTTTTACTGGCACTAACTACATCCTTTCCGTTTCGCAGTGCAATTGTAACGATCTCAAAAGCCGCATCCGCATCATCGATCACTTCCACGATCACATTGATATCCTTGTCATCCAGCAGTTCATTACGGTCCGTAGTGAAAAGCAGGGCGGGAGCATTTCTTTTCTTGCTGTAATCCCGTATGCAGATCTTTTTGATGCCTGCATTCAGCGACGGGGTTTGCTCCAATACCCTGTAAAGGCCTTCGCCCACCACCCCAAATCCAAATAGACCGATCGTCAGTTGTTTATGTGTTTCCATCAGGCAACGGCTGTTTTTTTAGATGAGATAATGGTCGTTTTTTCCAGGGCCTCCCGGAGATCATTCACGAGATCGGCCGCGTCCTCCAGCCCCACGGAAAGACGTACCAGGCTGTCCGCCACACCGGCCCTTCTTCTTTTTTCCGCGGGAATAGACTTATGCGTCATTTGTGCCGGGTGACAGAGCAGGCTCTTTACGCCACCCAGGCTTTCTGCCAGTTTGAAATAACGGGTGGAACCGACAAAGTCACTGGCTGTTTCTTCCGTATCGTCTTTAAAAGTAAAAGACACGATACCGCCAAAACCCTTCGCCTGTCTTTCCGCAACATCATGGTTCGGGTGTGTTTTTAATCCAGGGTAATAAACTTTGTCAACAGCGGGATGTGTTTCCAGGAATTCGGCGACAGCCTGTGCATTCGCGCAATGCGCTTTTACCCGGAGATGGAGTGTCTCGATCCCGCGTATGACCAGCCAGCTGTCGAAGGGGGAAAGAATGGCCCCGCTGGCATTCTGGATGAATTTTATTTTATCGCCCAGCTCTTTTTCCCTGGTCACTACCAGACCGGCGATCAGGTCGCTGTGACCACCTAGGTACTTGGTGGCGGAGTGTACGATAATATCAGCTCCCAGCGAAAGAGGCTGTTGTAAGGCGGGTGAAGCAAAAGTGTTATCCACGCAAAGTAAACAACGATTGGCCTTCGCGATACGGGCAATGGCTTCGATGTCCGAGACCTTGAGGGTTGGGTTTGTGGGTGTTTCGATCCAGATGAGTTTGGTGTTGGGGGTAACGGCATCAAAAACATTTTCAGCATTCGTGGTATCCGTATAATTCACTTTGATACCGAATTTTTAAAACACCTTGGTGAAAAGCCGGAAAACCCCTCCGTAGATATAATCCACGGCCAGGATCAAATAACCCGTTTTAATAAG
>CAZEZE010000199.1:0-5447 GCA_964516445.1 uncultured Chitinophaga sp.
GCTATGCTTGTTCTTCAGAGAGCCAGGTTTTTCCGCTGTTGGATATCCTGAGCAGCACCGGTGTAACTACACCCGTTCCTTATACGACTTTCGGATATGAGCCCTTCACTTTCGGTAACCTGCGTAAAGTGAAAGTGTACTCGATCGTGGACAACTTCAGCTGGACAAAGAACAAGCATAGCTGGACGGTGGGCGCTCAGTTTGAGCAAAGCGAGACCATCAACGGTTTCCAGCGTTTTGCCACCAGTTATTATGTATTCAATACCTGGAACGATTTCGCTACTGGTCAGCTTCCCAGGGATTTCGCGATCACCTATTCTCTTTCCAAGAACTTCGCCCCGGCATTTTCTTCCTTTAAATTCAGGCAGTATTCTGTTTACGGACAGGATGAGATCGCCATCAATAAGAATTTCCGCCTTACGGTTGGTTTGAGGCTTGATCTGCCCACTTATCCGGGTGTTCCCCAGATCATCACCCATCCGCTGGTGCTGGCAAGAACATTCGAGGGTGGAGAAAAGATCAATACCGGTACACTCCCGCAGAAAAAGATCATGTGGTCACCAAGAGTAGGTTTCAACTGGGATATTTACGGAGACCGCTCCCTCCAGATCCGTGGTGGTACGGGCATCTTCACCGGCAAAGTTCCTTTTGTATGGATCGTGAGCCAGTCGGGTGATAACGGAATGCTCCAGATCACCAGGAACTTCAATGACCCTGCTTCTATTCTTGCCAATGCCGGACCTTTCGACCCTGATCCCGCTGCATATCGTCCGGGTTCAGTGCCCATGGCCGGTACAGTGGTGCCCGCATCCGTTACGGCGCTTGATGAGGATTTCAGGAATCCCCAGACATGGAAATCCAGCCTTGCCGTGGATGTCAAACTGCCATGGGGTATCGTGGGAACCGCTGAAGCGATCTTCAATAAGGACATTAATACAGTATTCTTCCGGAACCCTAATTACCAGGGTCCTCTTCCGTTGAATATTCCGGGTTATGCCGACAGGCGCCCGATCTACGGTTCAACCGTTCAGACCCGTTTTATCAATACATTGAACAGTTCCGGCGTTTTTGTTGCCGGTGGTTCATCCCGTTTTGATGTAGCCGTTATTGACAACCTTGATAAATCAAGGGGTTATTACGGATCCTTTACGGTGCGGTTGGAAAAACCTTTCAGCAAAGGCTTCACTGCATCTGCCGCCTATACTAAGTCTTTAGCAGCCAACCTGCATGACGGAAGCGGTGATCAGCCCCTGGGTACATATCAGAATACACCCCAGGTTTATTCCCTGAATACACCCGAACTTTCCCATGCGCAATATGTACTGCCGGACCGTTTCATCGCCACTCTTTCTTATCGGAAGGAATACCTGAAGCACCTGGCCTCCACGATCGCTTTTATTTACCAGGGTTCAATCGACTACAGGTTCTCTTATGTTTACGGCGGGGACTTCAACAGGGATGGCACCAATGCAAACGACCTGATCTATATCCCTACAGCATCAGAAGTGACATCCATGCTGTTCTCCAGCCAGACGGTAAATGGTATCGTATATGACCAGACTGCACAGAGAAACCTGTTTGAAGCGTATGTACAGCAGGACAAGTACCTGCGCACACACAGGGGTCAATATGCAGAAAGGAATGGCGCCCAGGCTCCCTGGAGAAACCAGTTTGATGTGAAATTCATGCAGGACCTTTTCATCAAGGCCGGTAAATACCGTAATACATTGCAGTTCACCGTGGACATCTTCAACGCAGGAAACCTGATCAACAATGCCTGGGGTAAGCAAAAATTTACGAACGGAACATCAATTCTGACCATCACCAATGCGAATTCACTGACACCGGGTGGTGCAACACTGCCGATCTTCACACTGGCACAGGACAGGGGGCAAATGATCACCCGTACTTTCCGTGACAGGGTTGACGTGAACTCCACTTATTCCATCCAGTTGGGTCTGAGGTATATCTTTAATAACTGATCATTAAACTCAAATAAGAAATCCCGTTTTGCAGCAGCAAGACGGGATTTTTATTTGTGAGATGGAAAGCGCCAAGAACCGAAGATACAAGAACCAAATAAGCTCCGAATCTCAAGAACCAGGCTCCAAATAAATTAAAAATGTAAAATTCAAATAAGACTCCGGCAGTTCTGATTTTTTATTTTTTTGCGCAACTGCACAGGCAAAATGATCGAACAAAATCAGGGTCTGGTTTGAATGTTGGATTTCGAATTTATTTGGAGCCTGGTTCTTCGGTTCTTGGAGCTTACCTCCCCCAGGCCCATTTCAAAAACTCCGGCATCGCCCTTCCCCAGGTAAACACATCGTGGCGGCCGTCGGGCAATTCGAGGTAACTGATATCCTTTTGCCGGTCGTATCCTTTTGCTTCCAGTTCCTTAATGAGGTCCAGGGTGTCATCAATTGAATCGATGATACCGTTCTTGTTACGGTCCCTTGTTTCATCCAGCCTGCCGCATTGAAAGAAGAACCGGAGCCCGGGTGCATAATGGCCGTTCCGCACCTGCTGGTGCATGATGCGGTGCTTATCATCGTCGTAACCGGGATCGTTCTGATCGACGCTCCGCCACCAGAAGGAAGAGGAAAACAGGCCTGCTATGCTGAATTCACCGGGATTATTCCAAACAATATCCATGGCGCTGAGCCCCCCGAGCGAAAACCCGGCGAAAGCTTTGTCTGAGAAAGAATAATTCTTGTACCTGCTATGGATATATGGAAGCAATTCATCCAGGATGAAAGAGCTGTAAGAGCCGGCTTTTTTTCCGCGATCCTTATAATCCGGTGAAAGTTTCGTACCGTATTCCATTTTACGTTCCGTGCCGGCATGTATAGCGCAGCATAAAAGCGGCCTGATCGATCCGGTGGCGTATAATTTCTGCAATATGCCCCCCAGGTGCATTTTTTCCATATCCTGGCCGTCATTGATCAGCAACAGGCTGACCTCCCCGTTCGTCATTTCCCCGGGCGGGAGGTAAAGATCAACATCCACTTCTCTGTTCAGGAACCGGGAACGGACCCAGGTATTCTCCATACGGATACCCTTTGCTTCATTGGTCATAGGCATGGCTCCAAAAATAAGGATTTAAGGATAAAGGTAAGACCCCTGCAGCGATACATGTTGGACGGTCTCCGTCTGACATGTATCGCTGCGTAAGACAGGTCAGACGGAGACCGTCAGACCAGTATTAAACCGAAACAGAGTTAATTTGTTTATATGGCATTGAAAAAATAAATTTGATCAGGGCCGGTACGGCCAGTGGTTACAGTCTTAGTTAATTTCATCAATAAAATACAAGTATGAAGAAGATCGGAGTCCTCCATGGAAAAGAACGTTCATTCCCTGAAGCTTTTGTAGCGCGGGTCAACAGTAAAAAAGTACCGGGGATCGTTGCTGAACCGGTTCGGATTGACAAAGCCATGCAGGGTGATCCTCCCGGGTATGCCGTAATTATTGACCGGATCTCGCAGGACGTACCCTTTTACCGCACCTGGCTGAAGAATGCGGCGGTAACCGGAACGGCAGTGATCAATAATCCATTCTGGTGGAGCGCCGATGACAAGTATTTCAACAACTGCCTCATGACAAAAGTGGATGTACCGGTTCCCAAGACTGCCATTATTCCTTCCCGGGAACACCCCGATGATACCGGGAATGAATCCTTCAGTAACCTCGCTTACCCGCTCGACTGGGATACTATTTTCAAATACGTGGGTTTTCCCGCATATATGAAACCCTTTGCCGGCGGGGGGTGGAAACATGTGTACCGGCTTGCCAGCGCCGAAGATTTCTTCAGCAAGCACAGTGAAACGGGTCAGCTGGTGATGCTTTTGCAGGAAGAGATCGTGTTCACAGAGTATTACCGCTGTTACTGCATCGGCGGAAAATATGTCCGTATCATGTCCTATGAACCGCGTAATCCGCATCACCTCCGCTATGTGGCCGATTTCAAACCAACACCGGAACGACTGCAGCAAATGACGGATATCGTGCTACGGATCAACAAATACCTTGGGTATGATTTCAATACTGTGGAACTGGCTGTGAGGGACGGTGTTCCATACGCCATTGATTTCTGCAATCCCGCGCCGGATGCCGATGTGAACAGCGTGGGACAGGAGAATTTTGAATGGGTGGTGGAAACGGCCGCCACCTACGCGATCGAAAAAGCCCTGGAAAATAAAGAAGGGCAGGATAACCTTACCTGGGGGGAGTATGTGAGAAGGGGATGTAATAAAACGAGTTTGATCTAGTGGGAATTATTAATTAATAATTATTAATTAATAATTTAAAGCAAAAGGTTATGAATCTTAATTACAAAACATTCACGCTGGGAGTAGAAGAAGAGTACATGGTCCTTGACCCGGTGACTTTCGAGTTGAAAAGCCATGAGCAGAAGATCGTCCAGGAAGGGCAGAAGGCCATCAAGGATAAAGTGAAGGCTGAAATGCACCAGGCCGTGGTGGAAGTGGGAACGGATATCTGCGCAGATGCTGATGAGGCATGGCAGGATGTTTCCAACCTGCGTAAAACGATCTCCGGCATTGCCGATGGGCTCGGGTTCGCGATGGGAGCCTCGGGTACACACCCGTTCAGTCACTGGGAAAGCCAGTTGATCACCGACCATATCCGCTACAATGAGATCGTGAATGAGCTGCAGGAAGCAGCCCGGAGCAACCTGATCTTCGGTCTGCATGTGCATGTTGGCATGGAGAGCAGGGAAATGGCCAACCATATCGCGAACAGCACCCGTTATTTCCTGCCGCATATCTTCGCGCTCAGTACGAATTCACCTTTCTGGGAAGGAAGGATGACAGGGTATAAATCTTTTCGCACCAAGGTTTTTGATAAGTTCCCGCGTACCGGGATACCCGATGCGTTTGAAAGCATTGAGGCCTATGATAATTATGTGAAGCTGCTGATCAAGACCAACTGCATAGATAACGCCAAAAAGATCTGGTGGGATCTCCGTGTGCATCCTTTCTTCAACACCGTGGAATTCCGCATTTGTGATATTCCCCTGACCGTGGATGAGACGATCACGCTGGCTTCCCTTTTCCAGGCGATCTGCGCCCGTATTTATATGCTCCGTTCCAAGAACCTGAATTTCATCCAGTATTCGCGCGCACTGCTCAATGAAAACAAATGGAGGGCAAGCCGGTACGGGGTGGACGGGTACCTGATCGATTTCGGAAAAGAGGAAGAAGTGAACACCCGGGCGCTGATCTATGAATTGCTGGAATTTCTCGATCCTGTGCTGGATCATCTCGGCAGCCGTCACCGCGTGGCGTATGTAAATAAGATGCTGGAAAACGGGACCGGGGCCGACCGGCAACTGGCAATATATGAGAGATCAAAAAACCTGGCGGAGGTGGCCAGGTATATCAACAGCCAGTTCCTGTTAGGGGCCTGACCGGATTCAACAGGAT
>CAZEZE010000200.1:0-5431 GCA_964516445.1 uncultured Chitinophaga sp.
CGGGCCATGCAACTGCTGCGGGAGGTAAAGGGGACGATTAAAGTGAGAGTATTGTATTAGCGCCCAAATTTGAGAATGTAAGAATGAGGGTGGACTTGCAAAGTTATACTGACACATTTTTCAGCGCGAGGTCTCCTATGATATGCTAAGTACCATAGCGCAGTGGGCGCGTTACACTCAGGGTCTGTCATCCCGGTACTTCGTACCTCAGTACAGGCTGCGGAGGGAACTGCGCGGTGAATTAACGCTGAGGATTCCTCAGCCACAAAAAGTTCCAGCGGGCCACTAATTTTATATTTTCAATAATTATTGAAAATAATGTAACTTTACCCTGTAAACCCACGGCATATGAAAGTTGTAATTGTTGGGGCAGGTTTCGGGGGACTCCGGCTGGCCCGCAAACTCAATAACAGGTCCGGATTTGAGGTCGTACTGTTAGACCGTTTTAATTACCACCAGTTCCAGCCGCTTTTTTACCAGGTGGCCACGGCAGGGCTGGATGCCAGCAATATCTCTTTTCCGCTTCGTAAAGTTTTCCAGAAAAGCAGGAATGTCAGGATCCGGCTCGCGGAACTGCAGCAGGTGCTCCCGGTGCAAAACAAGATCATTACAGATACTGAGGAGATACCCTACGATGTGCTGGTGCTGGCCACCGGTGCGGATACTAATTTTTTCGGGAATGAAAAACTGGCAGAGTATGCATTTCCGATGAAATCAACGGTGGAAGCACTGCAACTCCGGTACCGGATCCTACGGAACTTTGAAAGGTCGCTGACCGAAAAGAATGAGGAGGAATTGCAGCGTATGATGAATATCGTTGTAGTGGGAGGGGGACCAACGGGAGTGGAAGTGGCGGGGGCGCTTGCCGAAATGAAGAAATACGTCCTCCCGAAAGAATACCCGGAGCTTGATCTTTCCCGCATGCATATATATCTCCTCGAGGGAAGCCCAAGGACCCTGGGGGCCATGAGTGATAAATCTTCGGGCCGGTCAATGAAGTACCTGGAAAAACTGGGGGTGAATGTATTGACAAACACCCTGGTCAGTGATTATAATGGCCGGACCGTAAGCCTGAAAGACGGTATAGAAATAAAAACAGCTACGGTTATATGGGCGGCCGGTATTAAAGGGAATATTCCGGTAGGTATCGATAAAAATTTAATAGCCAGGGGAAACAGGATTAAAACAGACAGGTATTGCCAGGTTCAGGGGCAGCAAAATATCTACGTGATCGGCGACCTGGCCTATATGGAAACTCCCCGGTACCCGCAGGGTCATCCGCAGGTAGCGCCTGTGGCCATGCAACAAGCCGACCTGCTGGCCCGGAATCTCCGTCAGATCGTAAAATTCAAACCGCAGGGTCAGGATGAATTTGAATATCGTGATAAGGGTTCCATGGCGACCGTGGGCAGAAATCTTGCGGTGGTGGATATACCCCAACCAAAAATGCATTTCGGTGGTTTCCTTGCCTGGATGATCTGGATGGGGCTTCACCTGATGCTGATCCTGGGGGTAAAGAACCGGTTTTTTGTTTTCATCAACTGGCTCTACAATTATATTACCTACGACCAGAACCTGCGGCTGATCTTTAAGGAGTTTGATAAGGAGAAAAGTGGTTTGGTTGAGTGAGCCACAGAGACACATTGACACAGAGGTACACAGAGATAAACAGAACTCAATAACATTTTAATTTAAGAGAACCTCTGTGCCCCTACGTGTCTTCGTGCCCCGTGGCGAACACTTCGAAAAACATTTATTTGAAGAGACTCTGTGTTTCTCCGTGTCTTCGTGTCTCCGTGGCGAAAAAAACTAAAGTTCTTTGAGTATTTTCCTGGCTCTTGCTTTAAAGGCGGCCGTTTCATAATCCCATCGGGAATCAATAACGGTCTTCAGTTCCTGTTTGATCTCCGGGTACTGTGCAGAAAGGTTTTGAAGAACGCTGAGAGAGAAAGCCTTTACAGCCGGTTTTTCAAGGGGAGAGGAGATATAATCAAAACAGGTGTTCATTACCAGGCCCTGGTATTTTTCGGGGATAGGGACAAACTGGAGCAAACGGACCGTACTTCTTTTTACGGCGTCATGCAAACCGGGTTTTTCAAGATTCTTCAGCAATTTGCCAAAATGTTTGCGGATAAGCCCGGGATGATTGATCACCGCGTAGCTGAGCGGCCAGGAAGCTCTTTGCACAACCAAAGGCTCACCGTTCAGAAAAAACGCGAACAGTTCATCAAAGCGCAGCTGGTCATTACCTATCCATTTTGTGATGCGGTCACAGTTTACTTTGGTATGTTCTTTAAGTATCAGATCCCGGAGTGTCATTTACCTTCTTCGTAGTGAGTGCCCGACAATACCATCTGGCCGTTGGTCAGAGCATTGCTTTTCACTTTTACGATGTGGGTGACCAGTGAAGCGGCTTTGGACGTGTTAGTGAGCTGGATGGTTTCCATATCACCGGGTTCTATGTTCTGGATGGTGAAATAATCGCTCCTGATCAGTTTGCTGTCAGCGCCAAGGAATGTGACTTCCACGATAGCTTTCTGAAAGGTTATGCCGGATAAAGTATTTTTTATTGTAACCGTCGCGCCGGCCAGGTTGCCTGTTGAAACCAGGTATTGGTCGATCTTCGCGATGATCTCGTTGTGGTCGGGTCGTATCGATGCACTATCCGGTATGGAGGATGCAGCGGGCCGGCTCTCCGGTATCTTTTCCTCCGGAACCCGTTCTGCGCCGGTCATTTCATTTTTATCTGTATCCGCTTTATCGGCTTTTGTTTCGGCGCCATTACAGGCTGTAAACAATACAGCGATGGCCGGGATCAGGATTAGATGAATAATGCGTTTCATGGATGGTTTATTTAATAGTATATAGTACTGCAAGCTACGGCAAGAGCCAGCGTATAGCAATACCCTTTTAAAGGTAATAATAATTCTTATAATTTATGTTATGTTAAATATAGCATCTCGAAAGAAACCGCATAAATGCGGCTCCTTCCCATTTCCAGTTAAAACTTAAATTATTTGATAGTGTCGTACCGGTCGTTCCACTTCTTCTCCTCTGCCGCGTATTTGGCCTGGTCGGCGGGCTTGCCTTTAGCCTGCGCCTTTTTAAAAGCAAAAATATCAGCCAGGTAATTGCAGGCCTTCTTGTACTGCTGTTTGTCGCGCAAATGCATTTCCTGTTTTGTTGAAAATATTTCGGCTGCTTTTTCATAGGGTTCCCTTGCGGCTTCCAGCGCCTCGCCATATTGTTTGTCCAGCAGGTCCCGCTTGGCCACATCTTCCTTGGTGGCCATGGTTCCTGGTTTCGTGCGGGCTTTCATTTCAGATGCATGTGTGGACCTGGCCTCATTCACTTTTACTGCTTTGCTGATAAAATGATCACCCATGAAGAGGAAAGGCAGTTCAGACCCGGGTTTCAGGCTGGCGGCCTTTTTAAAAGCGTTCACCATCTTCACTTCCAGTTCGGCGGCATTGGCGGGTAACACGGCACCCTCCCTTGTTGAATTGAGGGTGTCATAGATGATCTCCCCCAATACCTGGTTCGCCTTATAATCATTCGGGTCGGCGGACAGCACTTCTTCCACGGCTTTTACCTTATCATTGAAGTTATCCATCAGGCCGGCCGCAAAATCTACCTTGTCATAAGTGAAATATTCGCTCTTGGGATAGAGCTCCTTACCCATGGCCTTATATTTTTCAAACGCCGCGATATCTTTTTTATTGAAATAATAATTCACCAGGAAGCGGTACACCGCCTCATAATCAGCGCCGGGGATCTTCGCGTCGGCCAGCCGGCTGTAATAAAGGGCCGCGTCATCACTGCTCTTATTATTCTCCGCTGTGATGCCGGCAAGGATCAGCACATTGGTATCAAGGGGTGCCGCGATGATCTTTTTGGAGATCAGCAGGTCTGATAATTCAACGGCTTGTTTCAGTTTTTCCAGGCCGCTCGCCCATTTCTTGGCGGTATAATCACTGTATCCGCCGGAATAAAAAAAGGAATACAGGTTGATGGGGCCATTCTGGTAAATAGGGTCGCTCATAAGGGCGCCCGCCTGGTCCATTTCCCTGTACTTTTTGAATGCTGCAGCCGCATCATTGGCCAGTTGCTGACCGGTTGCGGTGGTCTTGTTGGCATTGTCCATCGCCAGCGCTGAATAGATAGCTGTTTTCAGCATATAGGCCTCTGCTTTAGAGGTGAATTTGGAATCCCCCATTTTTTTATCGAGTTCCTCTTTGGCTTTCGCGTATTGTCCGAGCGTTACCATGGTCTTGATCTGGTCATAACTCTGACCAAAGGCCATACCGGCGAAGGAACAGATCAGGAACAGGGAAAAGACTTTTTTCATTGTATGTATTTTATTGGTTTTAACTTTCTGTAGATGGCGCATCACCCTCATTGGTTGCGTTGTCTGTGTTCCCGGGTTCTTCAGTACCGTTCACAATGTGACCATTACCGTTCTGTTCCTGGTCATCCAGGTTGGTGATGGCAGCGATCTCATCCCCCTCATCGAGCCGTATCAGTTTGACACCCTGCGTGGCCCTTCCCTGCTCACTGATCCCGCTAACCGGCATCCGGATGGTTACCCCGCTTTTGCAGGTGATCATCAGGTCTTCTTTATCCGCTACTGCCAGGATGCCGACCAAACCGCCGGTCTTATCCGTTACATGGATCGTTTTCACTCCCTTGCCTCCGCGGTTGGTGAAACGGTACTCATCGATCGGGGTTCTTTTCCCAAATCCCTTTTCACTAACTACCAGCACTGTTTTGGATGCTTTCTCTTCATCGTTTACACAGATCATACCCACTACCTGGTCACCGTTCTCGTCGGCCTCAATACCCGCAACACCAATCGCGCCCCGTCCTGTAGCCCTTACTTTCTCCTCGGAGAAACGGATCGCACGGCCGCTTTTCACTGCCATCATGATCTCGGAATTGCCATCAGTGAGTTTGGCGTCGAGCAGTTCATCTCCTTCCACGATAGTGATGGCGTTCACACCGGACTGCCGGGGCCGGCTGAAATCTTCCAGCGCTGTTTTTTTAATGATGCCCCTGATGGTACAGAGTACAATGTTGTGACTGTTTACAAATTCCTCATCTTTCAGGTCCTTCACGTCGATGATCGTTTTCACTTTGTCATCGGGGGGCAATTGAATCAGGTTCTGGATGGCCCTGCCCTTACCGTTCTTCTCCCCTTCCGGTATCTCCCAGATATTGAGCCAGTAGCACCTTCCTTTTTCTGTAAATATTAACATAGTGTGGTGGGTGGATGCTACGAAGAGATGTTCGATATAATCCTCATCCCTGGTGCGGCCGCCCATCACTCCCCTTCCTCCCCTGCGCTGAGCCCGGTATTCATCGGCCGGTGTACGCTTGATATACCCGAGATGGGAAATGGTGATGACCACATCCTCTTCCTTGATCAGGTCCT
>CAZEZE010000201.1:0-5407 GCA_964516445.1 uncultured Chitinophaga sp.
CACTGAATATATGGGATAAACAAACCATGTGTAAAGTATCCGATGTATTTATCACTAACACCACCTGTTTATGAAGATCTTCTGTGTCGGCCGTAACTATGCAGCACATGCCCATGAACTGGGTAATGAGGTGCCCGATGAACCGGTCATTTTTATGAAACCGAAAAGTGCCCTGCTTCAACCGCATACACCTTTCTATTATCCAGAATTCACCAACGAACTGCATTACGAATGCGAACTGGTACTCCGGGTCAGCAAGAACGGGAAATATATCCAGGAAAAATTTGCCGGCAAGTATTATGATGCTATTACCGCCGGGATTGATTTTACCGCCCGTGATATACAGAATGAACTGAAGGAAAAGGGGCTGCCCTGGGAAAAGGCAAAAGCATGGGACAACTCAGCCGTGATCGGCAAATGGCTCCCGTTGACCGCTATCAAGAATAAAAAGGATATCAATTTCTGCCTGTATAAGAATAAAGAACTGGTGCAACAGGGCAACTCGGGCGATATGATCCACAATTTTGACAAGATCGTTTCCTATATCTCCAATTACTTTTCCGTGAATATCGGTGATGTGATCTTTACCGGCACTCCTGCCGGCGTGGGAGAAGCAGTGGTGGGAGATGAACTGGAAGCCTTTATTGAAGATGACAGCATGTTTACCCTCGAAGTAAAATAAACCCATCCCGGCATAACGCGGGAACCAATACTAACTGTTACCGAAACCATCCCCACAGTACTATGGGGATGGTTTTCTTTTATACCTGTGGCGCATGCCCTATTTTTGTCTTTAACAATGATTGCCCCCGAATGAGCGATAGCAACCTTTTATTGCGTGCCTACCGGCTGATGTGCCGTGTGAAGACCATGGCCGAAACCTATGAGGCCAACCGCAGCATCTGTAAATATGTTCATTCAACCTCCCGCGGACATGAGGCCATTCAACTGGCAACGGCTTTTCAACTGCAGCCCCAGGATTTTGTTAGTCCTTATTACCGCGATGAAAGTCTTATCATGGGACTGGGCTTCTCACCGTATGAACAAATGCTGCAACTCCTCGCGAAGGCCAATGATATCTTTACCGGCGGCAGGGAATATTATTCACATCCCAATTACCGTGGCCCTGATAAACCCACGATGATCCACCAGAGTAGCGCGACAGGAATGCAGGCCATACCAACAACGGGTATTGCACAGGGTGTTCAATACCTGGAGCGGCACCTGTCCTCACAGTTGAAGAAAGGAGATAACGGTGAACTTCCGGTGGTCATTTGTTCTCTCGGGGATGCCAGCATTACGGAAGGCGAAGTAAGTGAGGCGTTCCAGTTTGCCGTACTGAAACAGTTGCCCATCATCTATCTCGTACAGGATAATAACTGGGGTATTAGTGTTACCGCTGAAGAAGCCCGGGCCATGAATGCTTTCGAGTTTGCGGCAGGATTCAAAGGAATGAACCGTGTGCAGGTGGACGGCAGCGATTTTGATGCTTCTTACTCCGTGATGAAAGAGGTGGTGGAATATGTCAGGGAAAAACGAAAACCCTATCTCGTGCATGCACAGGTGCCGCTGCTGGGGCATCATACCAGCGGGGTGCGAAAAGAATTTTACAGGTCAGAATCGGATTTAAACGAACATTCCGCGCATGATCCTCAACCCAAACTGAGGAAGAAATTACTGGAGAGGGGTATTACAGAGAATGAAATACTGGAAATAGAAAGGGAAGCGGCAGAAACGGTGGCCGCGGATTTTGCAAAGGCGGTTGCCGCCCCAGAGCCGGATCCTTTTAAAGTAAGCGATCATGTTTTTATTCCAACAACGGTTACAACGGAAAAGGGAGAAAGAAGCCCGGCTGGCGCAGAAAAAGTGATCATGGTGGATGCTGCTTTATTCGCCATAAGGGAAATCATGGAACAACACCCGGAAGCCATCTTGTACGGACAGGATGTAGGCAAGCGACTGGGCGGTGTGTTCAGGGAGGCGGCCACGCTGGGAGAACGGTTTGGCGAACACCGGGTTTTCAATACCGCGATCCAGGAAGCCTATGTGGTGGGTTCCTGCGTGGGGATGAGTGCGGTAGGGTTAAAGCCAATTGTAGAAGTTCAGTTTGCCGATTATATCTATCCCGGTTTCAACCAACTGGTGACCGAAGTGTCTAAAAGTTGTTACCTGAGCTGCGGCAAATTTCCTGTATCAATGATTTTAAGGGTGCCTGTAGGCGCATATGGTGGTGGCGGACCCTATCATAGCGGTAGTGTGGAAAGCACCGTGCTTTCCATAAAAGGGATCAAAGTGGCCTATCCCTCCAACGCGGCCGATATGAAAGGATTGATGAAAGCAGCATACTACGATCCTAATCCCGTAGTGATGCTGGAGCACAAAGGTCTTTACTGGAGTAAGGTGCCGGGAACCGAAGAGGCAAAAACACCGGAGCCTTCGGCGGATTATATTCTTCCTTTTGGTAAAGCGAATATTGTGGTGCATGCTGCAGCCGATACTGTCGCAAACGGTGAAAGCTGCGTGGTGATCACGTACGGAATGGGAGTGTATTGGGCAAAGGCAGCTGCAAAGAACTTCAACGGTGAGGTAGAAGTGGTTGACCTGCGCACTCTCTTCCCGCTGGATGAGGAACTGGTCTTTGACCGGGTGAAAGCACATGGCAAATGCCTTGTTTTAACCGAAGAGCAGCAAAATAATTCCTTCGCGGAAGCGCTGGCCGGGCGAATCTCCAAAAACTGTTTTCAATCATTGGATGCGCCGGTGGAAGTGCTGGGCGCGCTCAACCTGCCGGCCGTGCCGATGAATATGGGATTGGAACAGGCGATGTTACCCAACGAAATGAAAGTTTCGGAAGTATTGAAAATGCTATTAGGATCTTAACTTTTCAGATTCAACTTTATCTGCAACTCCTCCAGTTGCTTCGCATCGATCGTGGACGGCGCATCCAGCATCACATCCCTTCCGGCATTGTTCTTCGGGAAAGCAATAAAGTCACGGATGCTTTCGCTGCCACCCATGATCGAACAAAGACGGTCGAATCCAAAAGCGATACCTCCATGCGGCGGGGCACCGTATTCAAATGCGCCGAGGAGGAACCCGAATTTATGTTGTTGTTCCGCTGCATCCATACCCAGTGCCGCGAACATCTTTTCCTGTAATTCACGCTGGAAGATCCGGATAGAACCTCCCCCGATCTCGTTCCCGTTCAGTACCATGTCATAAGCATTGGCCTTAATACCCGCGTACGGATGTTTCAAATATTCCGCTGCATTGCCAATAACAGGATTGTTATTGATCATGGTTTCTATCTGCGAGGGTTTGGGAGAAGTGAACGGATGGTGACGGGCCACCCAGCGGTTGCCTTCCTCATCATATTCAAACAGCGGGAAATCCAGTACCCAAACCAGTTTGAATTCATCTTTCTTTCTCAGACCCAGCCGCTCGGCCATTTCAAGCCTTAATTCGCTGATGGCTTTCCTGGTTCTTTCTTCCGGGCCGGCAAGAATAAAGACCATATCCCCGGTCTTTGCCCCGGCTGCATCAGCAATGGCTTTCAGTTTTTCTTCACTGTAAAATTTATCAACGCTGCTTTTATACGTCCCGTCGGTATTCACCTTGATGAACACCAGGCCTTTCATCCCGATCTGCGGCCGCTTTACCCATTCGGTCAGTTCATCGGTTTGTTTACGGCTGTATTCACTGCAGCCCGGAACAGCGATGGCCAGAACGGTCGCGGCCTCATCAAAGACCTTAAAGCCGGCGCCTTCTATTAAAGCATGGTGGTCATTCCTGCCGGCGTAGACCGAAGCGGGCTTTTTTAAATTACAGAGCTGCATTCCGAACCGGGTATCGGGTTTGTCATTCCCGTAGTTCCACATGGCTTCTTCCCAGGTGATGCGTTCCAGCTTTTCGGTATAGTCGATCCCCTTTACGTCTTTGAATATCCTTTTCACCATACCTTCAAACATGTTCAGTATATCTTCCTGCTCCACGAAGCACATTTCGCAGTCTATCTGTGTGAACTCCGGCTGCCTGTCGGCACGCAGATCCTCATCACGGAAACATTTTACGATCTGGTAGTAGCGGTCATAGCCACTTACCATCAGCAGTTGCTTGAAGGTCTGCGGCGATTGCGGCAGGGCATAGAACTGCCCGGGGTTCATCCTTGAAGGCACCACGAAATCCCTTGCACCCTCGGGGGTACTTTTGATGAGGAAGGGGGTCTCAATGTCCATGAAGTTATTTTCATGCAGGTAGTTTCTGGCGCTGCGGTTCACCTGGTAACGCAGTTCCAGATTCTTCTTTACGGCATTCCTTCTCAGGTCGAGGAAGCGGTACTTCATGCGCAGGTCGTCGCCGCCGTCGGTATCATCCTGTATGGTAAAAGGCGGTACCGCCGACCTGTTCAGTATACTGAATTCAGTCACCATGATCTCGATATCGCCGGTGGGGATATTTGCGTTTTTGCTGGTACGTTCATTTACCCTTCCCTTCACCTGCAGCACAAATTCCCTCCCGGGAGGATCGGCTTCCAGCTGTGCATTCAGGCTCTCGGCAAACAATAACTGGGTGATTCCATAGCGGTCTCGCAGGTCAACAAAAGTGATGCTGCCGAACTTACGGACGGTCTGCACCCACCCCGCCAGGGTCACTTCCCTGTTTTGATCAGCCATTCTTAATTCGTCGCAGGTATGAGTTCTGTACATCAGGGATTATGCATTATAAATGTTGAACGATGAATTGAGCGGCAAAGATAATTTAAATGGGTTACATGGTCTCCACGGCTTTTGCATGCATGGGCCGCCATACCAGGTAGTAATAAGCCAGCATCAGAATACCCAGCACAAAGGGAATGATGGCCAGGTGCTTGAAGGTATATTCCCCGACCAGCGGATGGGTATCAAATTCAAGGAACTCGCTCACCATCCAGTAGGCATTGGCGGTGATCCAGAATACGATGGCCACATTATGACATACCTCGCTCATGAACTGCCGGGTACGGAAGGAAATGACAATGGCTATGATGAGGGTGGGAAAGATCATAGCAATGCCCAGGGGCTTCCATATCATGCACCAGCTGATGTCTTTGAACAGCCAGAAGACAATATGCAGGTTCTCCATTTTACGGAAGCGCAGGGGGATGCTGTAAGCTTGTTCGGAGGGCATAAATAGTTATAAGTTGTAGGTAATAAGTATTAAGTAGCATACTAAAAATACGAAACATTTAATATGCCACGCAACTTAGTACTTATAACTTAATGCCTATTACCTATTACTTATCAGTACTGATAACTTATTACTTACAACCTTCTACTCCACATTCACCCTGATACCTTCGCTATGGGCTGTAAATTCGGGGGCATACATGCATTGGATCGCAGCGAAGCCAGTCTGATAGCGGCCCTTG
>CAZEZE010000202.1:0-5402 GCA_964516445.1 uncultured Chitinophaga sp.
CATAATTTGAAAGCAAATCACAACTCAAGGACCGGCATATCTTCCACCTCCCGGTGGGTCTTGGATGCCAGGATGGCGATCGATTCTGTGATCTTGTCCAGCGGGTCCATGTCCGATTTCTGAACCGCATACAGGGCCTGAAATTCGCCCACGGTCATTGTGTCGAATGTTACCATGCTCTTAATAGGCTAAAAAGGGGGATTGTTTCTAAGCCCAGTTGTATTGACCCATTCCGGATTTTTGCCTGTGGATGGCAAAGGCGAGGGCAAGGGCGCACACGCAGTCATCATGAAGCCCCGGCGGGGCCGAATACCTCACGCCGGTTCTGGTGTACTCAAATTCCATATTTTCAAGCTCCCGCGTGATATGGCCTTCCGGGAATGATACCTTTCGCTGCTGGATGGCCACGGCAAGCCCTTCCATGATCTGCTGTTTAGATGTTGCCGAAAATTTGAAGCCGGTGATGCCGGACCGTACCCGCTGCAATCCCTCAACGATAGGATCGCCAACGCCGGTAGAGTCTATATTTATAGGAACGCCGGCTGGCAGGGCAGCGATAGTGTCAGCTGTTTCTTTCCAGCCCTTTTGAAATCTGTCGAAGTAACATACGTTGGCGTTTACGTCCAACCCTATGATAGCTGTATAGTCAACCGATTTAGCGAGGTCAATTCCGAAACACACGGGGGGCAGGGATGAGAGATCAAAGGTGCATTGTTTGATATACCGAAATCCAAAAGGATTGCTACCGTCTTCGGATGGCTCTGCCAGATATAGCTCGCGGAAGACCGAATCGGGAAGATCCCTTTTCGCTTGTTCAATTTCATCGATAGACAATAGCCCCTCATTTGCCGCGTCATAGGCTGTAATTTTGAAGTATTCATGATCCGCCTCGCCAGATTTGGCACGTTGAGCAAGGCGGTACCCCCAATTTTTTTTCCCCTTCACGTTGCCGATAAACTTGCACTTGCCTGACGTGGCTGTCAATGTAGTACGAAGGGCGTGCCACGCCTCTTCTCTCGCCCTTGTAAACTCATCAAATACGGCAGCATAGACATCATCCCCGTATAAATTATCCGGACGTTCCGCGCTTTTGAACTGTATTTTTGCGCCGGTCGGCAAGGTCAAAAGTAGTTTACTTTCGTTGACTTTAAAAAAATTGCGGTCCGTAACCTGGTTTCGCATCCGGTTAAATGCGATCTCGGCCTGCCCGAATACGGGGGCCACCCACCACACAGATTGATTTGGCTTTAGCTTTAAAAATAACGGCTGTTCAAATAGCCAAATGATGTGAGATGCCGTCTTACCTACTTTTGTTGCCGCCTCCGTCACAGTGTAACGTGCCGGCGAATCAAGTATTTTTTTCTGATACGAATATAAAAACGGGCGGGTATAGTTTATTTTTGGCATCACATCCATTCCGGCATATTTACTGTGTAATCACCCGTCTCATCATATTTGGTGGTCAGGCGGTACCACTTTTCCCCGCACGTTTCAAGGCCCTTCCATTTCATTTTTCTGTACTCGCTTTCACTATTGACATCACTGCCGATATGATTTGATATGAGGCCGTGCAGGTAGTAATGAATAAACCCTTTCCGGGACATGCGAAAGGCATAGTCAGAATCCTGCATCCCGTATGGATCGTATTCGGTATTGTACCCTCCCACCTCCCGGATCGCATTCATTGGGTAAAGAACCGAGCCATAAGCGACCGGGACCTGGTGTATTTTAATCCCGTTAAGCTCTTTCATTTCCGTGATGGCCTCCACGCAATGAATACCCACGGATCCCGTTTGCGGGATAGCCATTGCGGCATCGACCATTTGTTTAAGCCAGCCGCCCGGGAGCAGTATATCATTGGCCATAAATACAACGCCATCATACCCGGCCGACTGCGAAAGACCATAATTGAATGCCGCACTTATCCCTTCCATGTCTACCGTTATCAGGTCAAAAGGGTGACCGGCATTAGGAAGGTTTTTATCCTTTACCTCCTGTGTGAAGTCATGTCGCAGGTAATCCAGAAGTATCACGTTTACACGCATATCGTAATGTTTTTAACGCCCATTGGTGGTCAAGGTTATCGGGCATAGAGCTAAACTTTTCCGAATGGGCACACCGGACGGCCCCGGACTTTAGCGTATCAAAGTTTTGCAGCGTTTCGATAAGCAGTCTTTGTTCATATTCCCGCTGCCGGATATATACGTCCCTGATGCTGTCGCCGTGATATACCGGGACCACCATTGATTTCAATATCAAGCCCATGTCGATACGGTGATCGATCAGGTGGGCGGTCACACCAACGGGCAGTCCCAGGTGAATAGACCATTTAAGGTTATCAAGCCCGCGATTCCCGGGCAATATGCCGGGATGAATGTTTATGATCCCCTGCGGCCAGCTCTCAACTGTTGTACGTTTAAGTATGCGGGCACCAAGTATAACGCCAGCGTGCACGTCTGATTTTGCGGCATCGTGGTCCATGATCAGCGGTTTAATACCAAGTCGCTCACAAAGGTCGGCCGGGTTGGGCAGGAATTCATAGTCGGGTGATACCCGATATGGTGACCGCGGTATGTTCAATGATTTCCTATCTTGCAGGATGGCTATTTCGGGCGCAAATCCGGCCGCGCACATATTTATCAGGCCGTGCACGGTCTTGAAGTGCGGAAAATTATATCCAAATACGGCAAGCCTCATTTGTTCTCTTTTTCGTAAAGGTTAAACGCATGTTCCAACATTTTTGCCACGCAGTACCCGCACCACCTAAAAACGGTATATCCCGGGTCCCATTTTGCCCGGATGATTTCAATGATATCACTTACCTCGCTATCCGTAAGCAACATCACCTGGTCGTTTATCCAGCTATTATACTTGCTCCTGTATTTTTCCAGTTCGTGCATAAATGCTTTTAAACAGATCAGCCCGCTGCTGGTTGATCTTGTAAAAATTAAAGTGCTGGCGGCAATGCAATTTTAATGCTTCGCCCTGCTCTTTGGCATATCCGGGATTGGTCACCAACCGCCGAATATGCCGATTCCAGTCTTTTGATGACCGCACATAGTTTACGATTTCATCAGGGAATCCCATGTATGGATGTACGGCCGAAACGATCACGGGCGATCCGTTATTAGCCGCTTCCAGTATTTTTAAATTGCTTTTGTACTGGTTAAAGGTTGAAATGGTGAGGGGTATCAGCGAAATATCACACTCCGAATAAACGCCGTAATATTGGTCAACTGGTAAGTTCTCAATAAGGTTGTGGCGCAGATGGCCGCCGTTGGTGAAAGCCGAAGCTATGCGCTGCAAAGCCGGGTGACCCTTAACATATCCCCCCATGACCATTTGAACGGAGAGATCACCGATCCGGCGCAATGGCCCCCGCAATAGTTCCATATCTTTTTCATGGGTTGATGAGCCGGCCCAAAAAAGACGGATAAACTCGCTGTTAGTTTTGGGATATGTGAACTGCCCGAAATAGGGAATGGCATTAGGGAGTATGGTTACCCTCTGGTTTACCTTTGCCGCCTCATCCGCCAGCCTTTCATGGGTGACGGTAATGTGATCTGATTCGGCTATATAATAGCCGATAAGTTCCGTAAGCCTATGAACCCTGTAATGCTCATAAAGGTTATGATCTGGTGACAGCCGCCAGTGATCGTCAAGATCACAAATCATAGTAAAGCCATATAGTTTTTTCAGGCGCAGTATTTCATTCAGCGATGTCCTTGATATCGCCCGATTGAAAAATAAAATGTCGCAGTCAGCGTTGTCGCCGTTGATTGTGTCCGAAATGGTAAGCGTTACGCCAGGCATTAATGAAAGAGGCAAAAGAATGCGGTGATACTTTGTCCCCGACCCGTCATATATTCCGAGGACCCTCATCTGTCTAATATTTTATTTAAAGCAATGACACAAACCATTGCCCCGGCCATATACAAGGGCGTGCGCCATCCGTGCCAGCAGTAAGGAAGGGCCAGCCATCCGGCCATGCACACATCGCATGCAAATGGTTTTCGGTTAAGCCAGCGGTGAATCTTATGGATATTTAACCCGTTAACCAGTATGAATGACAGGCAGGCGCAAAGGATCATGTTAATCATATAGTTTGTTTTTAAGATGCGATCGTATTTTTTTCATTGTCTTACTTATCGTGGATAGGCATATCCCCGTTTCCCGCGATAACTCCCTCATTGATTTAACACGCTGCAAGGCATCAACCAATTTTGTGTAAAAGGGAAATTCAGAATCTGTGCGATAATGATTGTCAACCTCTGCAAGCATTTCGGCGGTGATCGTTGGCGGCTCTTTGTAATCCTGGTCTGCTGGCTCACGGCCGGTCATGCCCACCGTATTTTTTTGAGGATATGTAGTGTTGTATAGTGATCGCTGCTGGCGGGCCTGCCGGATGATGATGCCGGCGGTGTAGTATTGCAACTCGCCACGCTGATATAATTCAATAATCTTGTCACCCTTTGAAATCAAAATAATAAACAGGTCTTGTTTAAAATCGTCCCTGTTATGCGGCGGGATCATCCTGGCGATGCTTTCATCTACCTCTTTGCACTGATACAACTCGGCAAGTATTTCACTTACTGTTTTAATGTGATGTCGAATTTTATCTGTTCGTTATCGCTGGTTACATCAGAGTGATCTTTCAGGCCAAGATCACGCGCAATAATATTCGCATTAAACACTCCAACTGACGCACCCTCAAACTTTTGAGTATAGATGGTTTTCTCAATTTTTTCAATGACTGCTAAAAAATCTTCCGAGCAAGTGAGTTTAAAAGTCCTGAAATATCCCAAACTGCAATCCAAATAAAGGCATAACGCATGGAGTGTCATAGGTCTTTCGGTCGGTACCTCCATCACCTGTCCCGCCATTTCCCCGGACTTGATCGCTTCGCTCTTCATCCACGGGTTTTCCTGGCACCATTCAAAATATTCGCAGGCTGCTTCCCATAAAAGTTCAGGAGTGGCGAAAAGCTTATCCCTCCCATGCTTTGACCTTAGCCTCCAAAATTGATTTCCGATAGGTGCTGCCAAAATGTAGGTTTTGGGAATAAATATAATCAATTAAATCATTTCTTTACTTTTTTGATAAGCACGGGGTGTTAATGTATTGCTTCTCATAGAGCTTGCAAATGTTACCTCTATCCTCATGCGGTGCATTGTGGCTGCTTTGGCGTACCGGGTGAACAGGTCGATGCACTCCTCGGTGACCCGGGCCTCCCGGCGGGCAACTCGCTGCTCAAATGATTTTTCTTTGGATGGAAGGGCTATGGTCTTATCATCCATTAGCCATGGTCCGATGTATAGTTGGAGATGGGCGATCATGGCTGCTTGTTGTTTAGGAAATCCAATACTTCCTGAAAAGCTGATGCCTTGTCCAGTTCACCGTTG
>CAZEZE010000203.1:0-5370 GCA_964516445.1 uncultured Chitinophaga sp.
AACAATACCTGCATCACTTTTTTGCGGAAAAAGAAGCTGGAGATCCATTCACTGGATAATGAAAAGCTGTTTGAGCGGGCTGATAATATTGATTCGGGGTCGAGGGCGGACACGGTGGAGCAGAAATCGAGGCAGGCCATGGTGAACGAGGCCATTGACCTGCTGAACCCGGATGATGCCCAGATCATCACCCTTTTCTATAAGGCGGAACAATCGCTGGAAGAAACGGCACAGGTATTGGGGATAGAAGTGAATGCCGCGAAAGTAAGGTTACACCGGGCAAGAGCCCGCCTGAAAGATAAAATGGAAACGCATTTTGCACATGAATTAAAAGACCTAAATTAATTCCGTATGAACACATCAACTAATACAGAGCAGCGTTTGTGGGAATACATCGATGGGATGGCTACCCCGGCGGAAAGGTCAGTGATTGAAAAATTGCTGCAGGAAGATGCTGACTGGAAATGCAAATACAATGAACTGCTCCGGGTAAAGGAACTGCTGCGATCCTCCGAACTGGAGCAACCTTCCCTTCGTTTCACTAAAAACGTGATGGAGGAGATCGCACGACTGCATATTTCCCCGGCCGCCAAATCCTATATCAATAAGAAGATCGTCTGGGGGATCGGCTTCTTTTTCATTGCCATGTTTGCCGGGATCCTGATCTATGGTATCAGTCAAATGAGTTTTGCCGGCGGTGAAGAATCAACTATTTCCAAAAACCTGGATAAAATTGATTTCAGTAAAATATTCAGCAATACCTGGGTGAATATCCTGATCATGGTGAACGTGGTGATCGGACTTTTCCTTTTTGATAATTATTTGAGCAATAAAAGAAAGCAATTCAAAAAAACCTGACCATCCCCCACTTACCCCGCTCCATAAATGGAGCGGGAAGTGGCACACTAAAAAAAGCCTGGTGATTGAACGATCATCAGTCCGGTAAAACCTCTCTGTTCGCAGGGAGGTTTTTTTATCGGGCTCAGGGCAAAAACGTACTTTTGCCCGCATAACGATAGCTATGGACATCAAGAATAATATCCTGGAGACGATCGGCAATACACCCCTGATCAGGCTGAATAAAATTACCCGGGAACTCCCCTGTACCGTACTGGCGAAAGTGGATTATTTCAACCCCGGGAATTCCATAAAGGACCGCATGGCGTTGAAAATGGTGGAAGTGGCAGAACAGGAAGGCAAACTCAAACCCGGTGGCACCATCATCGAGGGTACCAGCGGCAATACCGGAATGGGGCTTGCACTGGCCGCCGTGGTTAAAGGGTATAAATGCATTTTTGTGACGACCGATAAGCAATCCAAGGAAAAAGCGGATATCCTGAAAGCGGTGGGAGCTGAAGTGATCGTTTGTCCCACCAACGTAATGCCCGAAGATCCCAGGAGTTATTACAGTGTGGCCGCCCGGCTGGCAAAAGAGATCCCCAACTCCTTTCACATGAACCAGTATGATAATCTCGCCAACCGTCTTGCCCATTATGAAAGTACCGGCCCCGAGATATGGAAACAGACTGATGGCAGGATCACACATTTTGTTTGTACGGCAGGTACGGGGGGAACCATCACCGGAACGGCACAATTCCTGAAAGAGAAGAACCCTGCAATCCAGGTCTGGGCCATTGACGTGTATGGCTCTCTCCTCACAAAATATTTCCGCACTGGTGAGATCGACATGAACGAAGTGCATCCTTATATCAGCGAAGGTTTCGGCGAGGATTTCGTTCCCAAAAATTATGACATGAGCGTGATCGATCATTTTGAACAGGTAACGGATAAGGACGGTGCCGTGATGGCCAGGAGACTGGCCAAGGAAGAAGGGTTGTTCTGCGGCTACAGCGCCGGAAGTTGTATCCAGGGTTTGTTACAATTGAAGAGCCGGTTAAAAAAAGACGACCTGGTGGTTTGCATCTTCCACGATCATGGCAGCCGGTATGTGGGCAAGATCTACAATGACCAGTGGATGATCGAGCGGGGATTCCTGGATGTGAAGACATTCCGGGATGTGGTGAGCGCAAGGGGTACGCAAAGGGTGATCACGGTGGAACCGGAACAAACGGTAGCCGAAGCCGTTGAACTCATGAAAAAATATGACATAGAACATATCCCTGTTATGAATGGCACCGGACCGCAGGGCGCTATCAGTGAAGGCGGGTTGTTCCAGAAAATTTTCGACAACCCCGATATCAAACATGCACGGATCGCCGATGTGCTGGAACCCGCGTTTCCGGTTGTGTCATATGATACCCCGGTGGAAAAACTCAGTCACCTGATCAATAAAGAGAACGGCGCCGTACTCGCCAAAGACGAAGCAGGTAATTTCCACATCGTCACTAAATACGATGTGATCCAGGCATTAGGCAAGTAAGCAGATCTTATAACGAGTTAAAAACCATAGCATATTAGCTATTGTTTTATTAATAATGGTAATATTACTCCACCCGAAAATGCCTGTGACGAAGCATTTGTACAGGTATATTTACGATACAAAAAAAGCAATTTTGCTCTTGCAGGTACATAATTCGGACTCTATTTTTGTTCCTCATTAGTCCAATACCTGTCCGAAGAAACCGAAACCAGTTCCTAGAAAAATCCAGAAGATCCAACGTCCGTTCGAAAAACCGTCCAAAAATCCATCCCGAAAAAAATCGGGAATTTCCTTGAAGACCGTCCCTGAGTCACCGTGTCCAAATCCATGAAAAGATTATCAAGTCCGGAACCCTCCTGCTAAACTAAGTTTAGCAGGAGGCGCGGTGAACTCTTTTTCACATTGCGTTTTTCCCCCGTCCTGATTTATTAATTTGCGCTGAATAAGGACTCCGACAGAGTGAATGCCCTTATTTATTGCATGCCCTACTTTACAGACCAGACCGGCCGGACTGTTTCCATTGCTTCCGCTGACCGCATCGTTTCCCTTGTACCTTCGCAAACCGAATTGCTGTATGACCTGGGATTAGGTGAACGGGTTACGGGCATCACGAAATTCTGTATCCACCCGGAAGAATGGTTCCGTTCAAAGACCAGGGTGGGCGGCACTAAACAACTAAATACAGCCGTCATCCGGAAACTTCATCCGGACCTTATCATCGCTAACAAAGAAGAAAACCTGAAAGAAGAGGTGGAAGAACTGGCTCTTCACTATCCTGTATGGACAAGCGATATCCATACCCTGGACGACGCCTGTGAAATGATCGGGCAGATCGGCCGCATCACAGAAACTGATTTGAAAGCAACTGAAATGATTGCCCGGATAAAGGAAAACTTCCGGTGCTTTCAGACTCCCGACCCACGTTTCAGAACAGCCTATCTCATCTGGCAACAACCCTATATGACCGCCGGTGGTGACACGTTCATCCATGCCATGCTGGAGGCCGCCGGTTTTGAAAATATATTTGCCGGAATGTACCGTTACCCGGAAACCGGTATTGAAGAATTGCGCGATAACGGCTGTGAGTGCCTGTTACTGTCTTCTGAACCATTTCCTTTTAAGCAAAAACAGTTGGATGAACTGCAACGGTTGCTGCCGGGAACGAGGATACTCCTGGTTGATGGTGAAATGTTCAGTTGGTACGGGAGCCGTCTCCTGCAGGCGCCCCGTTATTTCAGGTCTTTACGGGAACAATTATGACTTGCCGCAGCTTAGCGGCTTCCATTCCTACGGTAAAAATCATAACTTCATTACAATCTGAATTTGGTAAATGAATCGACCGGCAACCCCTGCCAACTGAAACCAGGAAACACCGACCTGTAAAAAGCAACTGATGGGTAAAAAGGAGATCACCGACAAACCTTCCAGGAAAAAACCGATGTTCCCGGTCTGCAGCGCCCTGCGCCAGTACCTGCAAAACAACGGCCGGGAGGTGAAACTACCTGTCACCTATAAGGATCTGCTGCGTTATACCTATGCGGTGCCGTTGAAAGACAAGAGCGGGAAGGACACGCTATGGGAAAAGACCATCTACGATAAAAGAGAATGGGAATTTATCAGGGATGGCCTGGTAAAGATCTATGCGACCCTGAAAACCGAAGGGAACCTGAGTTTTACCAAGCATCTCGATGTTGCCCGGATCGATTACTGCAGCTTTGGCAACTCCCATCCCTTCCGGATCAGGATCGTGAATAAATTCAATGACAACTACGACCATTATTATATCAAGATCGCCGATGCCTCCCGTATATACGGGCTGGAACTGGAGCATATCCTCTCCCCCAACCGAATCACATTTTTCACCTGCCAGGACACACTGGTGGAGGAACATATTCCGGGCATACCGGGTGATGTGTTCATAAACCAGATGCTGCACAACCCGGAAACGAACAGGATCCGGCTGGCCAAGGAGTTCGTCAAATTCAATGATCGCTGCTTTATCCGCCTGCTCGGGGATATGCGCAGTTATAATTTCGTGGTGGACATCACACCGGATATCGAGGATTACCAATACCGTATCCGATGCATTGATTTCGACCAGCAATCCTATGAGGGCAGGAAGAACCTGTACCTTCCGCAATTCTTCAAGGAAAATTATCAGCTGGTGGAAATGAGCCTGCAGTGCCTGAACGAAGATTCCATTGAACAATACCGGACGGAAGAGAGGACCATGATGGCCTTTCGCCTGGCTTCCTCCCGCTACCGTATAAAAGACCTGCTCGACATCATGGTGAAAGATACCATCTCAACACCGGAAAAAACAAAACAACTGGCGGCGGAACTGGCCGAACATCACCATTACCCATCCTTCCTCCGTTGCAGATCCCAGGGCGAGATCGTAAAACTGCACCTGAAATTCCTGCTCCGCAAGAACCTGGGGCTGATTCCGAAGATGCAACGGCAGTTTAAGCACTAGTTAATAGTTAGGAGTGGGGAGTTAGGAGTGGATTTCCTGTTGCACATTAATGCCTTATCCGGTTCAATTGCGTGAATAATAGAATTTGATTAAAGACATATTGGTTTTAAATCCATTATTGAAATCTTGTACTTTAAACGACCCACTCCTAACTCCTAACTCCCAACTCCTAACTGTTTACTATATTTGCGGTCTAAAAAAACCACTCCAGCATGGCAAATAATAAGATTACAGAACTGCTTGGCGATAAAGCCGAATACCTGCTCAATCACCAGTCAAAGACCATTTCAAAGGATTCGTTGCACCTGCCGGGGCCCGATTTTGTAGAGCGTATCTGGACTTACAGCGACCGCAACCCGCAGGTACTGCGAAACCTGCAGCAGATGTATGGTACGGGCAGGCTGGCCAATACCGGGTACCTTTCCATTCTGCCGGTTGACCAGGGGATAGAGCACAGCGGTGGCGCTTCCTTTGCCAAGAATCCCATTTATTTTGACCCTGAGAATATTATCCG
>CAZEZE010000204.1:0-5369 GCA_964516445.1 uncultured Chitinophaga sp.
TTACGACAATATCATTCCCCATTACTTCCTGGTGATCGCGGGCGCGGCGGTAAAGCTGCTGTTTGATCACCGGAAACTGCAGCAACGGATGGCGGAAACGGCCAGGGAAAAAGCGGAAGCCGAACTGAATTTCCTGAAATCGCAGATCAACCCGCATTTTGTGTTCAATTCACTGAACGCTGTTTATTTCCTGATCCACAAGGATAATACCGAAGCAAGATCCGCCCTCCATAAATTCTCCGAAATGCTGCGCTACCAGTTGTATGAAATGAACGGGGAGCAGGTGCCGGTGGAAAAGGAGATCCGATACCTGAAAGATTATATGGACCTGCAGCAGCTTCGCCGGGATGAAAAATACAGCGTGAATTTTCAGTGCAGTGATTCCGTAAAGGGATTCTCTATTGAACCCCTGCTGCTGATACCACTGGTGGAGAATGCCTTCAAACATGTATCCCATCACAACGATAAAATAAATTTTGTGCAGGTGGATTTGGACCGCGTGAACGGAAGCTTCAGCTTCAAAGTGCGGAATTCCAGGGAAAGCCAGCCTACCACAGAGACACACGGTGGGATCGGGTTACAGAATGTAAAGCGAAGACTGGAACTCCTGTACCCGGACCGTCATGTTTTGCAGATCAGTGAAACACCCTCCGATTTTTCGGTCAACCTCAATATACAGGTATCATGAGCATTAGTTGCATCATCATCGATGACGAGCCACTGGCAAGGAAGGGTCTGAAAGAATATGTGGCGGATGCCGGTTTCCTGCAGTTGGTGGGCGAATTCGATTCCCCGCTCAAAGCGGCGGAATGGCTCGGCGGGAACACGGTACAACTCCTTTTCCTCGACATTCAAATGCCCCGGATCACCGGTCTGGATCTTTTCAAATCATTACAGCACCCGCCACCCGTGATCTTTACCACGGCCTACCCTCAGTACGCGCTGGAAGGGTTTGAAGTAAATGCCCTCGATTACCTTGTCAAACCCTTTACATTCGACCGCTTCCTGAAAGCGGCGCTCAAGGCCCAGGAATTTTACGAGGTGCGGGAGACGAATTTGACGGGAACTGTATCCAACGATTTCTTTTTTGTAAAAGCGGATAATAAACTGGTGAAGATATTCTATGAGGAAGTGCTGTACGTGGAAGCGCTTCAGAATTATGTGACGATCCATACCCCGGCCAAAAAATACATGACCTACCTAACATTCAAGGCGGTGGAGGACTATCTCCCTGCCGATAAATTCCTCAAAGTGCATAAATCCTTTATTGTCGCCGCCTCCCGGATCGACAGTATCGAAGGGAATGATATCCGCATCGGGCAGCAACATATCCCCATTAGCCGCAACCAGAAGGACGAAGTGATGGAAAAACTGTTGAAGAACAGGTTTTTGAAGAGGTGAATGGTGAATCGTGAATCGTGAGTCGTGAATCGTGAGTCGTCAATGGGGTTCACTTTATGTTGCTGCGTATTTTTTTCGCAGTGTGCGCTGCGAGAAATATCAAAAGGGATCTCTCCAAAAAATATCTCTAACTTTAGACAGGTGAAGGCTATGAAACAGGTGTTAACGATAGTTGTGTTCTTCTTTTCCCTTTCTGCACAGGCGCAGAAAGATCTTGCTTCCCTTGCAGAAAGCCTTCTGAAGAATTGCAAAACCGAGCGGCAGAAAGTGACGGCCATATTTGACTGGATCACCCGCCATATTTCCTACACCACTTTCCCCCAGTCTTCCAAAAAGAACAAAGTTGTCATCAACGAAACTGATGACGAGGGCCCGCTCCGTTCGCTCAATGAAAGGGTGGGGGAACTGGTGCTGAAAAGAAGAACGGCCTTTTGTGACGGATATGCCAGGCTTTTTACCGCGCTCTGTGATCTTGCCGGTGTCCGTTCGGAGATCATCTGCGGTTATGCCAATGGCGGTTTTGGAAGACGGAATACCAAATTCGGCGTGAACCATTACTGGAACGCGGTATTTCTCGATGGACAGTGGCAGTTGCTGGATGCCACCTGGGCCAGCGGTTTTATCAACCTGCGCGACGGGGAGTTTGTGCGGAATTATAATGGCCGCTATTTCCTCGCTTCACCCGAGACTTTCATAAGGGACCACTATCCCGACGACCCGCGCTGGACCCTGCTCCCCGATGATAAAGTGCCGGAAGAGTTCCGCCAATCGCCTTTTCTCCAGCGATCATTTCCCAAATATGGGTTCACCTCATTCTCACCCGGGAAAGGCATAATTGAGGCCGCGCTGGGAGAAACCATTGTAATGCAACTGGAAGCCGGGGCTACGGACAGGGAACCTGTCTCGCCCTCCATGCTTGTTGATTCCGCTTTTTTCAGCTATTCCCCGTCATGGGTTTTCCTCCGGCCGGAGCCCGCTTCGGATACACGTTTCCGGTACAGCTATACGGTTTCCCGTGCAGATGTGCAGTGGCTTTACCTGTTGTACAATGACGATGTGGTAATGCGCTATAAGATCAATGTAAAAAGAAAGCCCTTGAATTAACTTCCGCGCTGGGAACCGGTATTTTGCTGTTTGCTGACAAATCCGGATTTGGGTTTCTGGATGAATTTGGAACCCTGGCCCGACTGGCCCTTACCTTTCTTATCCGCCTTTGATTTTCCTTTTTGGTTTTTCTGATTGAGTAATGACATAGGGGTAACTATTTTTTATAAAGATAATATTTATTGGCCAGTAAGGACAACGGCAGGCCAACACAAAGTATGAGTATCCCGGCTGCTAAGAGGGCCCTGCCAGCGTGGAAAGGGATTGGCGGTGCCGAACTCGCCGGCAGCACCAGCAAATTCATCACGGCCCAGACCAGCAGCCCGTAGATGATTCCAGTGACCGCCCAATTGATTTGAAGGGCAGCTATTTTCGGGTAAAGTAAAAAGAAGCAAATGGTGAACAGGAAGGCAATGCCATAATGAAACAAGAGTCCCCATCCGGCCATGGCCAATCCTCCTGCAAAAGCTTTTGTGCCGAACACACCACTGGCGATAAAGCGGAAGACATTGGCCGGACCCTTGCCGGTTCTTACATAATACTGGAGAATAGCCGCCGCAATATCCAGGGTGCCGGTCAGCAAGCCTGCCGTGACTACGGAATTTACCAGGGAATTTCCTTTTCTTGTCATGTGGGTGGTTCTGCGGTTATGGACAGCACAATAAAAATATTCGCTGCCCGTTTCAAAATAAATTCCTGCTCCCGGCCGAATTCTACCCTAAACCTCAGCCAATTGAAACAAGTACTGATGCTTGCGGCCGGCCTGCATGCCGGTTTCCTGTTATTTGCCCAGCAACCCGAAATCTTAACCAACCCTTCCGGCCTGTTCAGTCTTGGAACCCGCAATACACTTAGCATATTTAACGAAGACGGGTCAGCCGGTAAAGGGATAGGCGGACAATTCCGTATCCGGCTGGGAAAAAAACTCAACTCCGAATGGTACTTCGATTATATCAGTTCCCGTGAAGGTTCTTCTGTTTATCGAAACGATTACCATATCGGTTGGTCACTCCTGTTCTACCCGGGAAATAATTTTGCCGGTGACCGGTTACTGCAACCTTATTTTATCGCGGGACATTGTTTTGATAAAACGGTGGTGACCGAAACGGGAAATAAAGGGAACAGTGCCAACCGGCTCAGCATGGCCACACAGGCGGGTTGGGGTACGCATATCAATGTCACTTCCCGCTTCGATATTTCCCTGTCAGGACAGTACATGCTTCATTTTGGAAAAGAGATCAGTGTGAATGAGAACGGTGGAGCAGTGGTCATTGCAAGAGAGGACCGCACACATGCGGGAGGGCATCTTTTATTCACCCTTAGTTGCAATTACCAGCTCTTTCGCTTATTTGTAAAGCGCTGAACCGTATCATCGCATCGCGTTGATGACCTTGCAGGCCATATCCATTCTTTCATCCACCTGGATCATGTTCAGGTTGACCAGGTCGGCCTGGCGGCTGTCATTGTATAATTTATCAATGTCAGTGTTGGTCTTGTCCAGTTGTTTCTGATCGAGGTTGGGCAGGGTGGTCTTGAGGGAAGCGATCAGTTCCTTTAACTGCTTGTGGTTGTCGCTGTAGAGCGCATCAAATTCCTTCTGAAGTTTTTTTATGCCGGAAGTGAGCATTTTGATCGTGGTGGGTGCATCGGGAGGAAATAATGCGCCTTCCGGTTTTGTCTTTGTGGTGTCCAGCCAGTTCTGCAGTTTCTGCGGGTCATAGTATTTCTGGGCAAGTGCTTCCACGGTCAGGTCCTTCAGCGCCGCCTTCTTTTTTGTTTTATCAACGGTGCAGATACAGTCTACCAGGAATTCCTTCAGATCCTCCTTCAGCTCCACTGTCCTGTCAAGCAGTTTCTGCACCTGGTTGCCGAATTGCTGGTTGAGCATATTCAGTTTCTCATACTGCGTGAAATATTGCTGGATCTTGCCGACAAAAATATTCAGGTCGTCCTTTGTTATTGTTTTTTCAGCGATCACCAGGTTGCCGACAAGCGCAAGCACGGTGCTGAAGATACCCAGTGCGGGAAGGTATTTCTTCACTGAACTGATCCCGTTGTCTTCCGGGTTGCTCAGGAAATTCTCGATCACTTCCTTGAATTTTTTACTATCCGTCTTGCGGGCCTTGTCCAGCAGGGGCTTCAGGGCGCTGAGTATCTCATTCCGTAAACTGAAACCCAGTTCAATATTGGTGGGATTGTTGAGTGTGGTTATTTTATTGCGGTAATTATCCTTATTGAGCAGGCTGTTGATGGAATTCACAGAACTGCCCGCGCTTTCTACAAAATGCGCGATGGAAAGAATACCCGGTCTATAATCCTTTTTTACGGCAACAGGCTGTGCAAGGGTTACGAAAGATGTCGTGATAAGAAAGCACAGGAAAGCCGATGAGGAGAATGTGTGGTTGGTTATTTTCATTTCCGGCCATTTGAGGCAGGATGCAGAAAATTTTTTCATTACACAGGCTTGTAAACTAAAACTAACGGAGGGGAAACCGCTTTCGTATGAAAATCTTGTTAAGGTGCAGCTAATAGTCAATCCCGGTTGTCCCGCACAGGTTGTTTCCCTCCTGTTTTACCGGCTGTACTTCATCACGATCCGCCTTGTAATTTTTTACGTAGCTTGGGCAACCATAAAATCATTTATATGCGGTATGTTTTTTTTGCAGCAGTTACCATGCTCTGTCAACTTTCAGTATTCGGGCAGAAACCCAACGCGGATTCGGCCTATATGCGGGAGCATTACGACAAATTCGAATACAGGATCCCCATGCGTGACGGGGTAAAGCTTTTTACGCTGGTATATATGCCTAAGGACAAGTCAAAGTCCTGGCCCATCCTGATGAACCGAACCTGTTACAATGCAT
>CAZEZE010000205.1:0-5367 GCA_964516445.1 uncultured Chitinophaga sp.
ATATTTATTACATCACACCTAATAAATGCACAGAATGCCAGGGTTTTCATGAAGAACCCCAGTGCGCGGCTGTTTGCCCGGTGGATTGCTGTGTGCCTGATGAGATGTACCGTGAAACAGTTGAAGAACTGATGGCTAAAAAGGGCCGGCTTCATATTTGATCATTACAGGATTGTGCATAAATTGTGCCCCGGAATTTTTGGGATGGATCATAGTTGCTGTAACTTGGTAGTATTCTCTCTGAATATAGCAGCATGAAAGCTGCCTAAGGAGTGGCGGGTGATATTTCCCGTCGTAAAAAGGTGAAGGAGAAACGGCCTTCACCTTTCTTATGCCCCCAACCCCCTAAAGGGGGGCTTTTCAGAGTCATTTATACCTATATTTTCCTAAAACATTTACAATTTCTGATATTTTTTGTTAATGCTGAATCGGTATAGCCCGCGGGGTTGGGGGTCTTGAATTTTTCAGCAATATTTGCACAAGTTAAACCACTACACAACCCATAATGAAGAAGAACATTGCGCTGGTGACCGGCGGTTTTTCAGGCGAGGCGGTGATATCCTATAAAAGTGCCCGAACGATCAGCAATAATCTCGACCGGGAACGGTTTGAAGTTTTCAGGATCGATATCAACCCCGGTGGCTGGTTCTATGAGCAGCCGGACGGAACGAAAACGGAGGTTGATAAAAATGATTTCAGCATATCAGTTAACGGGGACCGGATCCGCTTTGACGCGGTATTTATAGGTATGCACGGCACCCCCGGTGAGGATGGAAAGCTGCAGGGTTATTTTGATACCCTTGGGATTCCCTATACCGGCTGCGATGCGGCTACTTCTGCCATCACTTTCAATAAGCGTTACGCGGTAGCAGTGGCGGGCATGTCGGGAATAGCCGTGGCAAGATCCGTTGTTTTATTCAGGGAACATGCAGTCAGCCCGGAGCAGGTGGCAGAAGGTCTTCAGTTCCCGGTATTTGTAAAACCCAACAACGGTGGTTCCAGTATCGGAATGTCAAAAGTGGATGCTTTTACAGGTGAATTCGGATTGGCCATTGAAAAAGCTTTCAGGGAAGACAACCAGGTGCTGGTGGAGGAAATGGTAAAGGGCCGGGAATTCACCGTGGGTGTTTTTCGCTCAGCAGGAACTATCATTGTATTGCCCCTTACCGAAGTAAAGGCGCATAGCGATAAGGCATTCTTTGATTTTGAAGCGAAGTACCAGGGGAAATCCACGGAGACCACCCCGGCCGAAGTGGAAGAAGTGATCGCGGACAGGATCAGGGATGCAGCCCGTAAAGTATACGAAGTGTTTAACTGCCGTGGCGTGGTACGGATCGATTTTATTTATAATGAAAAGGAGGAAAGACCGTATATGCTGGAAGTGAATACCATCCCGGGACAAAGTGAGGCGAGCATTGTGCCGCAACAGGTGAAAGTGATGGGGTGGAGCCTCAAAGAATTTTACACGAAACTGGTGGAAGAGGTATTGTAGTTACAACAGAACAGTTTCCTGGCAACTATGATAATCGGGATCAACTTAAAAAAAATATTTTGCTGAAACAGATCACACATCGTCCACTTTGGGTGAATATTCTCGCCGGACTGGTGCTGGCAGCCGTCATTTTTTTCCTGTTCCTTTCATCGTTGAAATGGCTCACAGGTCACGGCAAGGCTGCCACCGTGCCCTTTGTGGCCGGAAAATCTTACGAGGATGCCAGGGCGATCCTGAAAAAAGCGGGGTTCAGTGTGGAGATCCAGGATTCTATCTATGTAGATACGGCAAAACCCATGACCGTACTCAAACAGATACCCGATGGTGACGAAGTGGTGAAATCCAACCGGACGATCTACCTGGTCATTAGCCGTTCGATACCACCGGTCATGGAAATGCCCAACCTTGTCGGCTATAGTTTCCGCAATGCAGAAATGGTGCTGAAAAATATGGACCTGAAGATCGGGGACACCACTTTCAAACCCGATTTTGCCCGGAACGCGGTGCTGGAACAATGGTACAATGGCTCGCCCATCGCCCCCGGAACAAAGATTCGCAAGGGGAGTGTGGTTTCACTGGTATTGGGTGATGGTGTGGGCAAAAAAGAATTCGTGGTGCCGGATATCACCGGAATGACCTTTTGTGATGCAAAGGAACTGCTGGAAGGTCATGGTATCATTATCGGTGCCGTTGTGGGGGAAGCTGATGTGGAAGATACCTGCAGTGCTTATATTTACAAGCAAAATCCCGAACGGTTCGATGAGGAAAAGAAATTTCAGCGGATCCGGAGCGGGCAGACCATGGATGTCTGGTTGCAGGTGAATAAACCCGCCAGGGACAGTACAGAAAAACCAACGATAGAAGAGTTGCCTGCTGATAAACCCAAAAAGCCCGCGACGGATGCCAGTGGTTACAACTAAATAGACTTTATTATGGAACATATCTCTGTTGAAGAACTCAAGGCCCGGATGGATGCCGGTGAAAAAATTAACCTGATCGACTGCCGCGAACCCCACGAATACGCTGAATTCAATATCGGCGCGACCCTGATCCCGCTTGGAAAATTCCTGACCTTCCAGGTAGACGAGCTCGAAGACCTGAAAGACCAGGAGGTTATCATCCACTGCCGCAGCGGTGTTCGCAGTGCCAAAGCCTGCCTGCTGCTGGAGACGATGGGATTCCGGAATACAAAGAATCTTACGGGGGGAATGCTGGAATGGCAGGAGAAGTTTGGAGTTAGCAGTTAGGAGTCTGGAGTCGGGAGTCTGGAGTCTGGAGTCGGGAGTCTGGAGTCAGTTTCCTTTAGATAGAAAGACTCTCCGAAAATATAAGTTCAGTTTGGGTGATTAAAATTCAATTCGCAGCAAATTCAAAATATTGATCTAACAAACTCTTTCCAGTGGAAAAATACAATTTGGGGCTAATCAGGTAATGGAGTAAAGATCTTTCCACCGATCAATAATATCAGGTACACTATCAGGGAAATTACTAATACCCCAATAATCACTTTAACCGGCCAATTCATTTCTTTTTTGATGTAACTAAACAAAGTGCAGTATAAATAAAAGTAGTCTTAGTCGGAAAAATTATATATGTTAATGAAACTTCCACAAAAAAGTGAAGTTTTTTAACTAAGGGTACCGACTCCCGACTCCCGACTCCCGACTCATAACTTGACATTCACCCCGATCATAAAGTTTCTCCCCGCCATCGGGAAATAAAAGTTCTCCGTAGTGATGCTTCCACCATAGATATAGCTAAAAGTATAACCATTCGGCTCATACTTCGTACTGAAAATATTATTTACCTGCGCGATGATATTCAGTTCCTTTAATTTTTTCTTTTTAATTGTAAAAATGGCTCGGAGGTCCTGCACAAAAAATGCATCCAGTGAACGGTTCTCCTGTTCCGTATTGTCAAGATATTGCCGGCTGACATATTTGTTTAGTAAGCTAAGCTCCATATTCTTCCAGGGTAAAAAATTAAGGGTGGCTCCGCCTACGACCGAAGGTGAAAATGCGATCGCCGGCAAAGGATATACAGTTGCTTTCTGGCCGCCGTTGTCGTAGTCATCAGTATACTCTGTAAAATCCTTTATTTTATTCCTGCTGAGGGTAATGTTGACAGAAGCATTGAACCATTTGTTGAACCGGACAGCAGCCTGGAGTTCAATACCTGCCCGGTAACTGTCAGGAATATTATTGCGGGTGTATGCTCCCACATCATTGATCTTTCCGGTGAGCACCAGTTGGTTCCTGTACCGCATGTAATAAAATGTGGCTGACCAGTTAAACAGGTTCTTCAATTGCTCAATCCCCAATTCGGTATCATAGAGGCGCTCCGGCGCAGGCCGCTGGGTAGTACCTGCTTCAAAATCATCCCGGTTGGGTTCTTTATGGGCGATACTGTAAGAAAGATAAGCCCTCCATGCATTTTTCTTATAAACGACTCCGGCCTTCGGATTAAAGAAATGGTAACGGTTGTTCACCTGTAGGTAAGGATTATCCCTGAATCCTCCTATATCGTACTTCACCTGCCGGTACTGCAGGTCATAGAACAGGCTCCAGTTGTTCCAGACAGTGGTTTGCTCCTTCAGGTAAATTGTGAAATCAGTCTTCCGCGCATCGAGGTCGTACCATTTACGGGGTTGTATGACTGACCGGGAAGCCCAGGTCACTTTTCCAAAGTGGTTGCCATCATAACGGGTAAGGCTGCCTCCAACAGTTGCCTGTGTCTTGTTGTCTTTGTATTGCAGCGAAAAAATATTTCCGTAATAATAGTTATCGAGCCAAAGTTGCCGGATAAAATCAGCGCTGAAAATGGTGTCGTTCCCGCTGACGGGGTAGGGAAGTCCAAACCCGGCATAATCCCGGTCAGCCTTGTATTGTTCGTAATAGCCCCTTCCCCTTGTCAGGAAGAGCGCAGTGTTAAAATGGAAACGCTTGCTGAGTTCCTGGTTAAAGAATAACTGGTAATGGGTTTGTGTATAATTGTCGGTCTCGTTCTCATACGGAGATCCGGGTTTTTCCGTTCCGGTATAATTGACGGTCCTGTTCCCGGTTTCGAGATCGGTTTGAGAAATACCGTACCATGCCTGGTAGGTTTTTTCCTTTCCCGAAAAAATATTCAGTCGCAGACCGTTCTTGCTGCCATGATAGGCCGTACTGAAATAAAAGGACCGAAGGTTGCTGGTTGCACGGTCGATAAAACCATCGCTGCTGATATGTGAAAGCCTGATATCAGCAGAAATTTTTTTTATAATCCCGGTCCCTGCCCGGATAGTATTTTTCCAGGTGTTGAAGGAACCGTAGCTGTTATTGAGTTCCAGGTAAGGGTCCTTGTTCACTTCATTGGTGCTGAAATTGATACTGGCCCCGAAAGCTCCCGATCCGTTAGAAGATGTACCCACACCCCGCTGGATCTGTATACTTCCGGTGGAAGAAGAAAAATCGGGCAGGTCTACAAAGAAAGTTCCCTGGCTTTCCGCGTCGTTATAGGGGATACCGTTCAGTGTTACATTGATGCGCGTGGCATCGGTTCCGCGGATACGGATACCGGTATAACCCACTCCATTGCCGGCATCGGAGTTGACCACCACTGATGGTGTTTGGTTCAGCAGGAACGGGATATCCTGCCCGAGGTTCAGCCTCGTGATCTCTTTTTTGGAAATATTGGTACGGGTTACGGGAGCATTATCAGCGGCACGTACAGCCCTCACTTCAACGGGTGAAAGGGTGTAAAAACTGTCTTTTGCTTCCGGCTGCTGGGCAGCGGAAAAAAAGGCTGTGAGCATTGTACAGCCCGACATAATAATCCTCTTCATGTGTTTAATTTTTACAATTAACAGAAGAGGGAAACGCTGTTGGAGAAAGGAT
>CAZEZE010000206.1:0-5332 GCA_964516445.1 uncultured Chitinophaga sp.
GATCGGATTGCCTGACTGAAATATTATTTTCCAATGCGTGGTCAACACAGCGGATGATACTCCATTTTTCTCCCGTCTGTGCCTGGATAAACTGCCCGGATGCAGTGATAAAGATCAAGAACAAAGAAAACAACTGAAGACCCCTTCTCATAGAGTGCAAAAATAAATGAATTGCACCTGCGGGATGATGAATTTTTGCAGACGGCAGTTAAATTTTAACCAGTGCCTGCTCAAGGTCCCCGACCAGGTATGCCGCTTCTTCCAGTCCAACGTACATCCTGATATAGACATGCTCTTTATTGTCCGGGTCAAATTCAGCCGGACCAATTCCGGCACATTTGGGTATCACCAGGCTCTCATGCCCGCCCCAGCTTACGGCCATCATGATATGTTGAAGTGATTCGCAGAATTGGACGATCTTTTCCCTTTTATCTGTTTTCAGGGTAAAAGTGAACAGGCCACAGGCACCTTTCATCTGCTTTTTGGCCAATTGGTATTGCGGAAACCCTTCATCAAAGGGGAAAAGGACGGATTCCACTTTGGGATGTTGCTTCATGAACTGAACCACTTCGGCCGTAGTCCGGGTGATCCTTTCGATTCTTGCCGGTAATGTTCGCAATCCCCGGATCAGCAACCAGGCATTAAAAGGCTGTATTCCGCTACCGATATTGAGATACTCGCTGTCAAATATCTTCTTCATCATGGCATGTGTGCCACTGAGTACACCACCCAGGGTATCGCTGTGGCCGCCGATATACTTGGTGGCGGTCTGCATCGCCATATCGATTCCCATTTCAATAGGCTTTTGATACAACGGTGTGCAATAACTGTTATCAATCAACGTAGTGATGTTCTTCGACCGGGCCAGCGCCGCCACTTCCTGAATGGGCTGCAATGCAAAATCCCAGCTATTAGGCGATTCGAGATAATAGAAAGTGGTATTGGTTTTTGTAGCGTTTTTCCAGTTCTCAATGTTCGTTCCGTCAATATAAGTGACCGCGACATTGAACCGGGGCAGGACCACATCAAACATACGCTGCACCCAGGTATAGGGTTTGGCCACGGAAACAATATGATCACCGGATTTAATATTAGCAAAGATTCCCGCAAAGATGGCCGCCGCGCCGTTGTTGAATACCAGGCAATCTTCCGCGCCGTCCAGTGCCGCTAATTTTTTTCTGAGTATATCAACGGTGGGATTTAGCCCGCGGCTGTAGAGATAGCCGCCCATCTCATCTTCAAAAGCCTTACTCAGATCCGCAACTTTCCGGAAAGCGAAATTGCTGGTCTGGATGATGGGTGGCGAAACCGCATTGAAATAATGCTCCCGGTCCTCACCCAGTTCGTTGATGATCTGTGAAATGTCCATGTACTAAATCGGTTTTTTCTTCAGTCGCTGCACAATGAAATATAAAATGATAAAACCTGCCAGTACGCTGATCCCCGTCAGGGCCAGCCGGGGCTCTTCAATAGCGATCATCGTACCGACAAAGAGGTAAGCCAGAATAAAGATCAGGGGCATCAGCGGAAACAGCTTCATGGAATAGATACCCGTACCATCCAGGTGTTTGGTCTTCCGGCGTAATATGAAGATGGTAGCCGCCGATGTGGCCATCCCGATCGAATCCAGGAAGATGGTAAAGCTGAGTATCTTTTCAAATTTATCGGCGAAGAACAGTACGACTACGCAAATGGCGGCGAATACCGTCAGGCTTACCGTGAGCACATCTTTCTTTTCTTCTTTCTTCTGGAAGACCTTTGGCAAAATTCCATCGGTGCTCATCGCGTACATAACCCGGGGGTTGCTGAGCAGCAGTACATTCACATAGGCCAGAACCGCCAGGAATAATAATATGGATGAAGCATACTTACCCGGCGCACCGAACATCTTTTCAGCGACCACCGAAGCGATACCACTGGTCTCTTTCAGGTTATTGAAGCCGATGACCTTTACATAGGCATAACTCACCAAAAGGTACAATACGATAATGACCACGATCCCGATAAAGATCCCTTTGGGGATCGTTCGTTTGGGATTTTCCACCTCTTCCCCGAAATTGATCGTTTGCTGGTAACCCCCATAGGTAAATGATGTGGCTTTCAGCGCCGCACCAAAGGAGATCAGCATGGCCGCCATGGAGGTTTTTGTCTCATCTATAAGCACCGGGGCCGTACTGTGAATGGCGGGAAAGAACAAAGCCGCGATGATCACCAGCAGCATCCCGATCTTGATGATCATCAAAACATTCTGGGTATTGGAACTCATCCGCAATCCCATCAGGTTCACCCCGTAGAAAAGAATGATGGCACCCATCGCAACAAAGGGCTTCCATTGCTCCGCGCTGTTCGCATCAAACAGCAAGGGGGTGATATACTCGCTTCCGATCAGCGCTACACCCGATAAGGAAGCGGCATTCGATATCAGGATGATCACATTGATGCCAAATGCCAGGGACGGATGATAGGCATAGGAAAAGATCTTATAGTAACCGCCGGTTACGGGATAACGGCTCCCTATCTCGGCGTAGGTCAGCGCCCCGCAGATGGCAACAAGCCCCGCCACGATCCAGGCAGCGAAGAAAACGGTGGGTGATGAGGCCGCGGCTGCTGCATCCTTCGAGGTACGGAAGATGCCGGTGCCAATCACCAGCCCGATCACGATCATGGTTAGCGAAAACAGGCCGAGTTTATTCCTTGCAGTCATGGCTTGAAGATACAAAGAAAAGGGTCCCACTTTAAAGGGAGGAATTCCGGCTTCGTTTTCTTTATTGGGAAAACAGCACAGCAGGATTCGATCCCTTGAGAATTGTTCCATCCGGGTTTCAATGGTTTATTTTGATAACCTGATAGATCGCAGAATGGAACACGGATCGGACTGATCAGACGGATGATGTTCCTCAATCACATAAAGGCTGATCACAGGCAGGTTTACTGATACTGATTAACACGGATGATTCCGCCGTTGGCGGAATTGATCCGTTCTCATCCGTCCCACCCGTGTCATCCGTGTGCTATGTTGAATTTTATAGTAGCATATCCCCCGGCTAACAAGCCAGAACTCCCTAAAAGCGAATTGTAAATATTTCGTTCCTCCTGAACTTTAAAGGGAGGAATTCCGGCTTCGTTTTCTTTATTGGGAAAACAGCACAGCAGGATTCGATCCCTTGAGAATTGTTCCATCCGGGTTTCAATGGTTTATTTTGATAACCTGATAGATCGCAGAATGGAACACGGATCGGACTGATCAGACGGATGATGTTCCTCAATCACATAAAGGCTGATCACAGGCAGGTTTACTGATACTGATTAACACGGATGATTCCGCCGTTGGCGGAATTGATCCGTTCTCATCCGTCCCACCCGTGTCATCCGTGTGCTATTTTGAATTTTATAGCAGCATATCCCCGGCTAACAAGCCAGAGCTCAGTAGGGCGAAATGAAGTTCGTGGCTGCCTGATTAATCGCAGAATGGAACACGGATCAGAAGCCTGCCTGCCGGCAGACAGTGATTAGACGGATGGTTTTCTTCAACCACATAAAGACTGATCACAGGCTGGTTTACTGATCACGTAATCGTCACTGAAAACAGGCCGGGTCTATTCCTGGCAGTCATGGTTTGAAGATACAAAGAAAAGGTTCTAACTTTGGTCAACCAACGTTCATGTTCTATGAGAAAAACACTAACCTGCATTTTGTGCATTACTCTGTTCATTCCCGGAAATGCACAAAATGAAAACGCGAATTCCGCACTTGAGATCGACACTGTTATAGTCAGGGCATTTGAACAACTCAAGAAAGCTCCCTACTCAGCCATACCGATCAGCACACTGCCGGCCGCCATGGGCAATTTTTCCTCCAAATCATCATTGGTAACCGGTATGAATTCCATTGCCGGTGTAAGAATGGAAGAACGTTCCCCCGGCAGTTACCGGCTGAATATCCGCGGCAGCTCACTCCGGTCCCCGTTTGGTGTCCGGAATGTAAAAGTGTACTGGAACAATATCCCTGTAACAGACCCCGGGGGCAACACCTATTTCAACCAGTTTGCCTGGAATAACTTTTCGAATATCGAGATCTTCAAAGGCCCTGCCGGAAGCATGTATGGCGCCGGCACCGGCGGCCTGTTATTGCTGAATAATTTTAATGATGCCTGGTACCCGGGTGTAAGCCTCGAATTTAATACCGGCAGCTATGACCTCCGGAATATTTTCGCATCCGCCAGGTTTGGAGACGTAGAAAACAGGCACCAGGTCAGTTACGCGCATGGCGAGACCGACGGTTACAGGATACAAACGAAAATGCGGCGGGATAATTTTTCCTGGGTCTCACAGGTAAAAAATGAAAAGCATGAGCTTACCGCTTCCGTACTCTTCACTGATATGTACTACCAGACGCCGGGAGGGTTGACACTGGCGGAATTCAATTCCAATCCCAAAGCAGCCAGGCCGGCCGGGGGTGGGTTCCCTTCTGCCGTCAATGCACATGCAGCGATCTACCAGAAAAATTTACTGGCAGGAATCAGCAACCTGTTCCGCATCAGCCCTGGAATAACCAATACCACTTCCCTGTATGGCGCTTATGCACGGATCAATAACCCCGCCATCCGGAATTATGAAAAAAGAACGGAACCTTCATTCGGAGGCCGCACCGTTTTTTCAATGGAAAAACGTCTTGAAAAAGGGGTAGCACATATTGTGGCCGGCGCCGAAATGCAACAGGGATATTTCAACACGCAGGTTTTTAAGAACAGGAACGGCTCGCCCGATACCCTGCAAACGGACGATGATGTTGATAACCGTGCATTCAGTCTTTTTATCCAGGGAGACGCTGCCATCCATGATTCCTGGGAATTCATTGCGGGCGTGAGTCTAACCAAGACAGATGTAAAGGTCACCCGGCTAAATAAATACCCTGTTGTTACCAAAAAACGCAGTTACCGGAACGAGCTGGCTCCGAAATTCTCGCTCCTGAAAAAGATAAACAGCAACTTTCACTGGCTTGCCTCTGTTTCAAGAGGATTTTCCCCGCCCACTGTTGCCGAAGTACTGCCCTCCACGGGTGTGATCAGCACGGACCTGGAAGCGGAAAACGGGTGGAACTATGAAACCACGTTCCGTTCCTTCCTCCTGCGCCGGAAACTAACACTGGAGCTTACCGCCTTTTATTTCAAGCTCAATGACGCCCTTGTTCAAAGAAGGGATATCTCGGGCGGCGATTATTTTGTGAACGCCGGTGATGTAAAGCAAAAGGGGATTGAATTTCACGCCGACTATAACCATTCATTCCACGGTGGTTTTATCCGGAATTTCTCCGTGCGGTCAGATATGACGTT
>CAZEZE010000207.1:0-5327 GCA_964516445.1 uncultured Chitinophaga sp.
ATAAATGCTTTTAATATATTTTGAATACTCATATCCAAATCCGTGAAGGGTTAGTAGAACCCTAAAGTATAAACAACTTTAAAATTGGTTACAACTGTTTCCTGTGCTTCACTCTTCCCTTAAGGAATGTCCTGTCAGGCTGATGAACACATCCTCGAGATTGGCCATCTTCATTTCCTTCGGTCGTTCAAAGCCGGTTGCCACCAGGTCATCCACCAGTTTATCGGGAGTATCCATTGCAATGATCTTCCCGGCATCGATGATGGCTACCCTGTCGCAGAGGTATTCCGCTTCATCCATATAATGGGTGGTAATAATAATGGTTGCGCCCTTTTCCCGGATCTTTCTGATCAGTTCCCACAGGCTTCTGCGGGCCTGGGGATCAAGACCGGTTGTCGGTTCATCGAGAAAGATGATGCGTGGCTGGTTGATCAGCGTGGTGGCCACGGAAAAGCGTTGTTTTTGCCCTCCGCTGAGTTCCTTCACCTTTGACTTCGCCTTGTCCCGCAGGTTCACCATGTCCAGCAGTTCGAACGGGTCCATTTCCTGGTTGTACAAACCGCAGAATAGTTCGATCAGCTGCAGCAGGTTCAGCCCGGGATAGTACCCGCTGGTCTGCAACTGCACACCAATGATCTTTTTGATCTCGTTTGGTTGCTTATCAAGACAAAGACCGTCCACCATCACTTCCCCGCTGGTCTTCGGACGAAGGGTTTCAATAATCTCCAGCGTGGTGGATTTACCGGCACCGTTCGGTCCCAGCAAACCGAATATCTCCCCTTCCATTACCTCAAATGAAATTCCTTTCACTGCCTGGAAGTTCCCGTAGTTCTTCACCAGGTCCTTTACTGATATGATTGTATTTGACATCCTGAAGTATTGGATTATAAATGTAATTCCATTTTCACATCCGCCGTCAAAAAAGGGGCGCCTGTTACCGCGACATGGCTGAACCCGTAATTTTGATAGAGCTTAAGGGCCGTACTAAGCTGGCTATTCGAAAAAAGGGAAATTTTGACAGCACCTGACTCCCGGGCTTTCCCGATACATTCTTCCAGTAATAATTTACTGATCCCTCTTCCCCTGTACTGCGGGTCCACCGCCATTTTGATCAGTTCATATTCCAATCCGCTTTCTTTCCACAACCCGGCGGTACCGATCACTTTGTCGCCGTCCATGGCCAGGAAAATAAAACCGCCACGGGCGATCACCGTTCCTTCCGGGTCATCCAGAATTTCGAGGTCATGGCTTTCGGTTAACCCGTATTTGTCAAGCCATTCCAGGTTCAGCCTTTTAAAATCGGGCTGGTAACTGGCTGCATAGTCGATAATATGGATCATCCGTTCAGGTGGGTTTCCAGTTCTTCCATCATGAGTTTGCTCCCGATGAACATAGGCGTTCGCTGATGCAGTTCGGTGGGCTGGACATCCAGTATCCTGATTTTCCCGTTGGTGGCTCTTCCGCCCGCTACGGTAACGATAAAAGCAAAAGGGTTGCATTCATACATCAGCCTAAGCTTTCCTTTGGGTTTGTCTGTTGTTCCCGGGTACATGAATATCCCGCCTTTGATCAGGTTACGGTGGACGTCGGAGACCATACTCCCGATATAACGCTGCGTATAGGGCCCACCGTTGCTCTTGTCCTTATGCTGGCAGGCGGTGATATAATCCCTCACTTTTACTTCATACTGGAAAAAATTACCATGATTCACAGAATACATCTTTCCATTCTCGGGGCAGCGGATATCCGGGTGACTCAATGTCCACTCCCCGATGGATGGGTCGAGGGTGAAACCATTCACACCCCTTCGAGTGGCATAGACCAGCATGGTTGAAGATCCGTATACTACATACCCCGCGGCCACCTGCTGGTTACCCGGTTGAAGAAAATCCTCCTTTGTGACCACTGTACCGATAGGCGTCACCCGCCTGTAAATGGAGAAGATCGTGCCGATGGAAACATTCACATCGATATTGCTGCTGCCGTCAAGCGGGTCGAAAAGGCAGACATATTTGGAATTAACGCTTTTCGAATCGTCAAAGGCGACAAAATCATCCAGTTCCTCGCTGGCGATGCCCGCGCAGGCGATCCCGTGCCGGAGCACCCCGGTAAACTGGTCGTTGGCGAACACATCCAGTTTCTTCACTTCCTCTCCCTGCACATTTATTGTACCTGCATCGCCGAGAATGTCTACCAGACCGGCCTTGTTCACTTCCACGTTCACACGCTTGGCGGCCAGGCCAAGGTTCCGCAGCAGGTGCGACAATTCACCGGTGGCATTGGGCACATCCCGGAGCTGTTGAATGGTAAATTCATCCAGTGTCTGAACTTTCCTGTTGACATTCATATTGGCAGTGTTAGGAGTTGCAAATTTACGGGATTAGGGGAAGTTAGCAGTTAGGAGTTAGGAGTTAGGAGTCGGCTTACCCGACGAAGCATATGCCCAGGCGGGGCATTCATCTGTCCCCAACATAATGTGTATCCCCACTCACGACTCACGTCTCACGACTCACGTCTCACGACCATCTAACCCTATAATTGGTACCAAACAATAAATTTGAATCAGTATCAACTGCACGCGAATATTCCCGACATTTGCGGCCTTAATTCCCATCTTTAAATAATCCATGAAGGTCTTCAAATTCGGCGGCGCCTCGGTCAGCAGTGTGGAAAGGATCCGGAATATTCCCCCTATTCTGCAGCATTTCGCTGATGAAAAGATTATGGTGATCATTTCCGCCATGGGCAAGACCACCAATGCCCTGGAAAAAGTTGTGGATGCGTTTTTTGCCGGTAAAAAAGAGGAAGCCCTGCAACTTTTCGGACAGGTGAAACAACAACATCTTTCCACGGCTAAATACCTGCTTGTAACTCATTATATGGCCTGTGAAGCAAGGCTGAGGGATTTCTTCACCGAAGCGGAATGGCTGCTGCATGACAAACCTGTCAGGGATTATGACTATTACTACGACCAGGTTGTGAGCACAGGCGAGTTGTTCTCCACGGCTATCGTCAGCGCCTTCCTGGAAGAAGCGGGCATCCCCAATAAATGGTTGGATGTAAGGGATATCTTCCGGACCGACGATGATTTCAGGGATGCGGTCATTGACTGGGAGACCACCCGTTCCTACACAGAAGAAAAGGTATTGCCGCTCCTTGAAACCAACCGGATCGTACTGACACAGGGTTTTATCGGCGCCACGGCTGAAAATGAAAGCACCACGCTCGGGCGTGAAGGCAGCGACTATTCGGCTGCCGTATTCGCCAGCCTGCTGGATGCCGGCAGCCTGACCATCTGGAAAGATGTGGAAAGCGTGATGAACGCAGACCCCAGGCAATTCCCCGATGCGGTACCGATCCCGGAACTGAATTATAACGAAGTGATCGAAATGGCCTATTACGGAGCACAGATCATTCATCCCAAAACCATCAAACCCCTGCAGAACAAAGGCATACCGCTGTTTGTTAAAAGTTTTATCGATCCATCCCTGCCCGGCACGATCATTCACGACCGGCCCGTGCATCAGTTACCACCAATCATCGTGCTGAAAGAAAAACAGGCGATGCTGGAAATGAGTTCAAGGGATTTTTCCTTTGTAGGCGAACAGCATGTTGGTCACCTGTACCACCTGTTCGAAAAAATGCACATCAGGCCCAACCTGACACAGAACGGCGCCATCAATTTTGTTTGCGTGCTGGATGACCGGCCCGAGAAGATCGAGAAACTGGCGCTGCAAGCCTCGGATTTCCTGGATGTACAGGTTGTAAAGGGATTATCCCTGCTCACCATCCGGCACTACACAAAAGAATTATTTGAAAAAATGACTGCGGGGAAAAAAGTTCTGTTGCGCCAGCAAACACCGGAGACGATCCAGGTGCTGTTTCAATAAGATCAGGGTTGCTGTAAAGCTTCGATCGTGACAGTCTGCACCATTTTTTTAGCCACAGGTTTATCGTGCAGGGTGGCGGGTTTCCAGGTACCCATATTCTCCATCCGGCTGATCAGTTCATCGTGCAGGTCTTCTCCTTCCTTCACCCCTTTCAGAATCTTAAAGTTTACCGGCACACCGTCCTTATCCACGACGAATTCAACCTGCACGTATGCTTTTTTCACTTTTTCGGGCAGGTAAGATGACAAATCCGATCCCAGTTTATCGAGGTATGTCATAAAGGCCTCCCCGCCCCCTGGAAACTGGGGCCATTGGTGCACCGCATCGGCAATGGAAGAAATGTTGCGGGTACGATGCTGCATCGCCGGACGCTTCACTGTTTTTTCGGCCTGGGCCGTCTTGCTTTTTTTAGGCGGTACATCATTGATAATATACTCACCCTTGTCCCCGATCATTACCACGGGCAACTGTTTGTACTTTTCAAAATAATCAAACGCATCCTCCATAGAACCGGAGAATTTCTTCAGATCCGGATCATCTTTAGTCAGGTTCTCCAGGTATTTTACGCTTTTATCAACCGTGAACCGGACCGGGAAAATATGAACAGGAATATAATCCTGTCCCTGGTCCTTGGCATGTGCCGCGATGATATATAATTCATCGATCTGTTCATCCCGGATGGGTATGCAACCCACCGTAACACAACTTCCATGGATATAAATATCGCCGCCGGGCCGCTGGGAATCGCTCAGGATCTTATCGGATGCATTGGGGTAATTAATACCCAGGGAGAGATAATAATTGCTCTTGGGATTGAATACATTGATATAATAGAACCCTTCCGGAACCTGGTAGTCCCCTTCCATCCGCTTGGGACCCAGTGTGCCCGCCAGTGCGCAAACCCTGTAGGTTTTGAAAAGTTTAAAAGGCTCCTGGATATCGTTCTTCACCCACACTTCCAATTGGCTGTCATATTTAAACGAACGGATATAAATGTATTTGGCCGGCCAGTTAAGTTTTTTCGCCTCGAACTGTTTTTGCAGGGTATCTTCTTTTCGCTGAAGCGCCTCACCCGGCCGGGGAAAACTTTTCTGGTAATCGATAAAAGAGTAAGAATTGCCGCCCCCACCCGAAAGGGATGGTTGGGCCTGTGTTGAACCGGCCACTGCAATACTGAAAAAGGATACCAGTAATCTCTTCATCTCCATTTTTGTTTAGGATGAACGGCGGGTGGCGGATTTTAGTACGTTTATTTCGCTAAACTATTGATAAAGATACTATAAGAATTCCGAAACCGGAGCATGAAATCTAAAATCTGAGGTCTGAGGCCGGCGTTCCGAAAGACCCTGATAATGAAGGACTCCTTACTCCTTTAGAAGACTCTGAACTCCCGACTCCCGACTCTCGACTCATGACTCCAAACTCCTAACTCCAAAC
>CAZEZE010000208.1:0-5266 GCA_964516445.1 uncultured Chitinophaga sp.
GAACACCTGCAGCAGAATATTTCAAACCGCATGAAGATATCATTTACGAGATCGGTCTCACCCCCAACCGCATGGATGCCATGAGCCATTGGGGTGTGGCGAGAGATGTTTGCGCTTACCTTAGTCATCATGATAAAAAAGACCTGAAACCCAAACTGCCCAACAGCAATGGTTTCAGGGTTGATAACAACTCCCTCCCGGTCAGTGTAACAGTGGAAAATGAAAAAGCCTGTCCCCGTTATTCGGGCATCAGCCTGGCAAATGTCGCGATCGGGGAATCACCCCTTTGGCTGCAGCAAAAACTAAAAGCCATCGGGCTGCGCCCCATCAACAATATCGTTGATATCACCAACTTTATCCAGCACGAAACCGGGCAGCCGCTTCATGCATTTGATGCCGACAAGATCAGGGGCAAAAAGATCAGAGTAAAGAACCTTCCCGATGGGACGAAGTTCATCACCCTTGATGAAAAGGAAAGAAAACTCAGCTCCGAAGATCTCATGATCTGTGATGAAAAGGAAGGCCTGTGCATCGCCGGTGTGTTTGGAGGATTGCACAGCGGTGTAACAGATACCACAAAGAATATTTTCCTGGAGAGCGCCTGTTTTGATCCCATCATTACCCGCAAAACTTCCTTTCGTCATGGCCTGCGAACCGATGCCGCCTCCCGTTTTGAGAAAGGCACGGATATCTCCGCCACCGTGAATGTGCTGAAGAGAGCGGCCCTGCTGATAAAAGAGACCGGCGGGGGCGAGATCGCCTCGGAGATCGTGGATATTTATCCGAAAGCAAAGGCAAAGACCGAAGTAGCGGTAAAATGGCACTATATCAAAAAACTCAGCGGCAAGAATTACCACCCAGATGCTGTAAAGGATATACTGGGCAGCCTGGGTTTTGAAATGCTCAAAGAAGGCATAGACGAGATCCGCGTATCCGTCCCCTATCACAAACCGGATATCAGTCTGCCTGCCGATATCGTGGAAGAGATACTCCGTATCGACGGGCTTGATAATATTGAAATACCGGGAGCTATCACCATCACACCGGCGATAGAAGAACATTATTCCAGGGAAACATACCGCGAAAAAGTGGCCGCCTCCCTTGTGGGACTTGGTTTTAACGAAATGCTGACCAACTCTATCACCAATGCCGCTTATTTCACGGAGGAAGAGCAGCTCGGAATGGTGAAAATGATCAACAGCCTCAGCGCGGAGCTGAATATCCTCCGCCCTTCACTATTTGAAACAGCGATGGAGGTAGTGGCGAGGAACCTGAACCACAAGAACAATTCACTCCGTTTGTTTGAATTCGGCAAAGCCTACAGGCAGGAAGGACCAGGTAATTACAGCGAATCGGAAAATCTCTGTATCGTCATTACCGGAAACAGGTCAGGCATTAACTGGAAGCACAAAAACGTGCCATTTGATCTCTTTTACCTGAAGGGCGTGGTGGAAAATCTTTTTCAAGTTTTGGGCGTGGGAGCCGGCCGGCCGGAATGGATGGAAGTTCCCAGGCTCGGCAACCATATTGTATATAAGTCCGGGGGAGAGCTGATCGCCGGTGCCGGCGAAGTAAAAAAGAATGTCCTGGAAAATTTCGGGATCAAACAACCGGTATTCTTTGCCGGTCTTAACTGGGACTTTCTGGCCGAACAGGCCGGAAAAATGGCAGCCGGTATCCGTGAACTGCCCCGCTACCCATCGGTGCAGCGTGACCTCGCCATGGTGCTTCCCAGGGATATGAGCTGGGGAGTGGTGGAAGAAACGGTGCAAAAGATCAGGCTTGATAAACTCCGGGATATCCGGCTCTTTGATATATTCGAGAGTGAAAAACTCGGGGCGGGGAAAAAATCCATGGCCGTTAACTTTACATTCCTGGACGAGGAAAAAACCCTTACCGATAAGGAGATCGATGGCTGGATGGCGAAGATCATGACAACTTTGGAAAAAGACCTGCAGGCAGAAATCAGGAAATGAACAATACCGAACAACATCTTAAACGTATTCAGGATAAACTTCAGTTGCTGCTGAAGCAATTTACCGTTTTGCAAAAAGAGAACAGCCGGCTGAAAGACGAGATCCATTCCGCACAGGAGAAATTAAACGGTCAGCAGAAAAACGTGGACGAACTCAAACAGCAGGTCAGCGTTCTGAAACTCAGCGCCGGCGAAATGAGTGAAGGGGATAAAAAGGAGTTTGAAAAAAGGATCAACGGGTATTTGAAAGAGATCGATCGGTGTATCGCTATGCTGGGAGAGTAAAGTTGTTGAGAGATGAGCTGTGAGCTGTGAGCTGTGAGCTACGAGAAAAAGGAGAGCATTACAATACGTTGATTTTTCAGATCCTTTTCACAAGATTCATCCGCAGTTCATCCTCCCCCTGGGTAAGTTCTAATGTATATTTCCCGTACGGCAGGTCATTCAGTCCGTCCCATGTAAGTTCTTCCCTTTCCTTATCCACTCTTCTTTCGATCGTACGGCAGATACTTCCGTTATCATCCTTTAATATGCCACGCAGGCAATTGCCTTTGGGGATATTGAGTTGCAATTGCAATGCATCAATAAATACTGATGACTTAACTTTGACAAACATGGTAAACGTTTAAATCGTTTCCTGGGTGTGTTGAACCTTGTTTTTTCCGGTGGGATAATGGCCTTGGGCGGGTAGGGGTATCGAATATAGTAAAAGCAAACTGAAAACTCCAAATATATGAGTGAATTAATTGCTATCTCTGCCCTGGTGGGCGACCGCAGCTACCGGATCAAGATCCGGCCGGAGGATGAAGAAGTGGTGCGGAGAACCCTGAAGACCATCAATGACAAGATCATCGAGTTCAAGACAATGTTCGCCGGTAAGGACATGCAGGATTATATCGGTATGGTGCTGGTTTGGTATGCCACGGAGCAGCACGCGGGCACGTCAGCCGGACTGGAAAAGGAGAATATAAGCGATCACCTGGTGGCACTGGAGAAACTGCTGGACGGGCAGTTGAAAACACAATAAATTCATGGCTGCACAAAAAGGCCCCGCAGATGCAGGGCCTTTTTGATTTTTGAACATTCTTATTAGAAGCTTTTCTTCCCTTCGATCAGTTCACCCAGTTTGTTGTCAAGTTCCTCACCTCTCAGGTTCTTTGCTACGATCTTTCCTTCGGGATCGATCAGCAGGTTCTGGGGAATAGCCTTGATCCCGTACTGTTTTGCCACTTCATTATCCCAGAATTTAAGGTCGCTCAATTGGGTCCATTCCAGTTTATCATCGTGAATGGCCTTTATCCATTTTTCCTTCTGACCGGGGCGGTCCAGCGAAACACCGATGATATGAAAATTGCGGTCCCTGAATTTATTAAACACTTTCACCACGTTCGGGTTTTCGGCCCGGCAGGGTCCGCACCAGCTCGCCCAGAAATCCACCAGTACATAACGGCCTTTAAAAGAAGATAGCATCACGGGATTCCCCAGTGTATCGTTTTGGGTAAAGTCCATAGCGAACCGGCCGATGCCGGTTTTCCTGGCTATTTCAATATTCTCCTTCAGGCTGATGGCGGAAGGATAATTCTTATTCGTTTCCGAAAGCGCGTTGTAAAGCGGATCCACTTTGTCCGGATTGATATCCCATCCGGCATATTGCTGCAGGGCATAGACCGCGATCGGGGAAGCAGGATTATTCCTCACATATTCACCGTACACTTTTTCTTTTCTTTCATCTGAAATGGCATCGATTTCTTTTTCCACCTTATCCATTCCCGCCTGGTCCTTTGCCTTGCTGAATTCGGAATATTTCGCATACAGCGGCTCCAGTCTTGTATCATAGGGTTTGTTCTGCGGGTTGAGCTTTGCATATTCGGCATGGGCAACCGAGCCTTTTACCCTGACATTGCTGAAGGAATCCACAGAAGAGACACTGATCTTACCGGGTTGAAGAAAAACGACAGTCATATCCCGGCCATTGCGCATCGTTACCTTATTACCTGCCTTGTCGGCTGCATATTTAACCCGGAGACGACCTGAAACAGGTTCATCCAGTTTACCGGAAAAACTGTATTTGCCACCGCTTGCTTTTACGCTGTCGGTCTTCCATTCCCCGTTCGTCCGGTACTGTAAAAAGACCCATTCGGGTTCGTAGGCAACATTTTTGATCTTACCCTTCAGCTTAAAGGGTTTCCCGTTTTCCTGGGCCGTGGCCAAAAGGGGCAAAAAGCCAATAATGAAGAGGAGTTTACGCATGTTTGAGGTATTCAGGCTGCAAGTTTACTGAAATCGGGGGCAGTTTCCTGTTAAATTGGCCCGGACCGGCACATTTTTATACAGGCGGTTGGCCCAAAAAGGGCATTTCATCTGTTAGCTACTGTTTTGTATCTTCGCTGATTAGCATCCCCCGGGGATGTATATTTCCAAATTTCATTGCTCCCGGCACAAAACACCGGGAAAAGCCATTATGAAACATTTAAACAAAAACATTCATGGATCCGAATATACTGTCTGTCATTATTGGCATTGGCGCCCTCATAGCGGGCCTCATAGCGGGTAAGCTGATCTTTGCCAGGAACACCCGTAAGAAAATAGAAGAAGCTGAACTCCAATCGCAAACCATCCTCAAGGAAGCAGAACTGAGGGCCGAGACCATCCGAAAGGAAAAAGAGCTCGAGGCCAAGGAGAAATTCGTGCAGATGAAGTCGGCACACGACAAGGAACTGTTTGAAAAGAACAGGAAGATCAACGATACGGAGAACCGCATCCGCCAGAAAGAGCAAACCATTAACCAGAAAGAAGGGAACCTTGACAAGCAGATCAAGGAAAACGATGCCATCAAGGAAAACCTGAACCGCCAGATCGAACTGGTGAATATCAAAAGAACGGAACTGGAAAAGCACCAGGAAGAGCATATCCGCCGCCTTGAAAAGATCGCCAATCTTTCGGCCGAGGATGCCAGGGCTCAATTGATCGAAAGCCTGAAAAACGAAGCGCAGTCGAAAGCGCTCGGACTACAGCAGGAGATCATTGAGGATGCCAAGCAAAAGGCCGGAAAAGAAGCCCGGAAGATCATCATACAAACCATTCAGCGTACAGCAGCCGAACAGGCTATCGAAAATTCGATCACCGTTTTCAACCTCGAAAGCGATGAGATCAAGGGCCAGATCATCGGTCGTGAAGGCCGTAATATCCGTGCTATTGAAGCCGCCACGGGAGTCGACCTGATCGTGGATGATACGCCCGAGGCGATCATACTATCTTCCTTCGACCCTCTTCGAAGGGAGATCGCCCGAT
>CAZEZE010000209.1:0-5254 GCA_964516445.1 uncultured Chitinophaga sp.
ATCGGTGAGATGCTCGGTGCCCGATCCCCCCGTGACAGCGGAATTATTCCCGTCTTGCTTATAATAACTGGATACAAGGTTGGCTTCCTCGAAAGCCAGTTTGCGGGGCTTGTACCCCGATGTATCTTTTGAATTTTGCGCGAATGCCGAAAATAACGTGAGTACGAGACCCACAACGGACAAACATATTTTTTTCATGCGTTGATTTTAGGTTTGAATGGATCAGTTGCAGCCGCATCCCCCGCCGGTCTTGCCCCCGTTGGCGCCGGAGGCCCCTTCGCGGTAGGTTTGAAAACTCATTTCCGTTTTTTCCACCTTTCTCGCACCGAGCGTCATCTCCCCGTCGTTGAGTTTGCCTTTCTGGAATTCCTTCACGGTTGTGCAGGAAGCCAGCAGTACTGCCACGACCGTTGCAGCGGCTGTTACATGTTTCATGCTGTTTGTCCTTTTCATTTGAGCTGTATGTTTTTTGATGAATGGATCCCGTCGTTCTCGTCAATGATGATGCAGGCCAGTCCTCTTACCTGGTTGATCATATCCAGTCCCACTTTTATGCCCATGATCATCACCGGCGTGGCCATGGCATCGGCGATCTCGGCATTGGGACTGATGATCGTCACACTTTTAATACCCTGTACGGGCAACCCCGTTTTGGGGTCGATCGTGTGCGAGTATTTTTTTCCGCCGATCATGACAAATTTTTCATAGTTGCCTGAAGTGGCAATGGCCATATCCGTTATGTTCAGGTAGGAAAAGGGTTGCCGGGCGGCGTCCGGATCAGCAATACCGATGGTCCATTCTTTTCCGTCCGGCTGGCGGCCCCATGCTGTAAGGTCTCCCGCCGCATTGACGATACCGCTTTTCACACCGCATTCTTTGAGTATTTTTTTTGCTCTTTCCGCTGCATAGCCTTTACCGATACCGCCAAAACCGATCCGCATGCCTTTTTCCTTGAGCATGACGGTAGATTTTGACTCGTCCATTATGATATTGCGGTAATTGATGAGCCGGACCATTTTGGCCGCAGTGGCGGCGTCCGGCAACGAGGTCATATCCTTATCAAAGTTCCAGAGCCGCTTATCGACCGAACCGTAGGTTATGTCAAAGGCTCCCTGTGTAAGATCAGAGATCCGCTTCGACCTTTGTATTATATCAAAAACCTCCCGGTCAACTTTTACGGGTTTGATCCCCGCATTCCGGTTGATGAGGTTGGTCTGACTGTTATCGTTAAATGTGGTAAGGAGTTTTTCTATCCGGCGGATCTCTTCAACAGCCTTGTCGATATGTTGCATGGCTGTATCCTCTTCATCCGCCACCACAGAGATCTCGAACCGGTTGCCCATTAGTTTGAGCACCTTTTTATATGTGGATAATATGGTGGCAGGTAATTCAGCGGGAAGCATCCGGAGGTGGTTTTAACAGGTTGATGAACTGCTCCGCTGTCAGGCCGGGATAACCATCCCAGGTCCTGACGACCTTTCCGTCTGCCGCCAATAGTAGTGTTCGCGGGAAAATGCCATCCGGGTTGTACTCTTCAGCCAGCTTTTCGTTCTTTTTCTGTTGCTCTTTGGAAACCTGGTTCTTTTTCAGCCGGGGGAAATCGGCATTGAGGAGTACCAATGAGGTATCGGCAAAACTTTTGAACCCTTCCGTTTCAAATACTTCTTTTCGCAGGCGGATACAGGGGCCGCACCAGTCGGAACCGGAAAACTCAAGCAGGATCAGTTTATGTTCCTGCTTTGCTTTATGTTTGGCCGTATCAAGATCGTTCTCCCAGCCATGGGCGAAAATCAGGATGAAAAAGAAGAAAAAGGGTTGGGCAAACCGCATATGGATGTGATGGTTCGCTAAAATAAACGAAGCCGCTAAAAAAGAAATATGACTTTAGTCACATTAACAAAGGATTATCTTAAGATATTCTCAACAGGGCTCATAAACCGAACATCCCCTTGTTCAGTTGCTGGAGTATCTGCGTCTTGTATTCCGCCGGTACCAGCAGGGAAATATTATGCGGGCTGCCGCCATAGGAAACCATGCGGACGGGTATATTCATAATGGAACCGAATAGTTTTTTCACCATCGCCTCCGTTTGCGCGATCTGGTTACCGACCACTGAAATGATCACCTGGTCCTTGTCCACTTCCACGGTACCAAAGGGTTCCAGTTCTTTCAGGATCTTTTTCAGGTTCTCGTCGTTGTCAATGGTGAGTGATACCGCAACCTCGGAAGTGGTGATCATATCTATAGGCGTCCGGTATTTTTCAAACACTTCGAATATCTTCCGCAGGAAACCATAGGCGAGCAACATCCGGCTGCTCTTGATACGGATTGCAATGATATCATCCTTGGCGGCCACGGCCTTCACACCCACCGAACCCGCTTCCTGGGTGATGGTGGTCCCTTTCGCCTGGGGCTGCAGGGTGTTCAGCAGCTTCACGGGAATATTGTATTGCTGCGCGGGCCAGATGGAAGCCGGGTGCAGGATCTTGGCGCCGAAATAGGCCAGTTCCGCCGCTTCTTCAAAACTCATCTGTTCCACCGGTACCGTTTTCTTTACGATCCGCGGGTCATTATTGTGCATGCCGTCGATATCGGTCCATATCTCGCAGACCGAAGCATTGATGGCGGCCGCGATCAGTGAAGCGGAATAATCACTTCCTCCCCTTTTCAGGTTGTCCACTTCCCCCCGCGAATTGAGACAGATATAACCCTGCGTAACAAATATCTTTTTGGTTTTGTGTTCTTTCAGCAACTGCGAGAGCTTGACCCGGATAGCCCCGATCTGCGGTTCGTCGTAATGATCGATGGTCATGAACTCCAGCGCGGGAAGCAACTGGTGAGGTATGCCCTGCTCCCCGAGATACACACAGAACAATTTGGTGGAGAGCAGTTCCCCCTGCGCCAGTATATCCTTGCTCAGCGCTTCGCTGAATGATATTTTCAATATGATGTTCAGGAATTCGAAATGCTCAGCGACAATGGCTTTTGCTTTGGCAATCGCCTCCTTATTCTTCACCAGTTCAGTGATGAATGAATGGTAATGGTTCTCCAGTTTGTCGATAGCCTTCTTGGCCGCCTTGCGGTCGCCTTTGGAAATGAGATTGCCGATCTCGACCAGTGCATTGGTGGTGCCCGACAATGCCGATAATACCACGATCACCGGTTCATTTTCTTTTTTGACCAGCGATACAATATGGTGCATTCGCTCGGGCTTCCCGACGCTGGTGCCGCCAAACTTCATTACTTTCATGTTCGTCCCCCCCTACCGTGATTTTTTTATGAATGATGATATGGCAAATTTCACTGACCAGACGGTCAGGCGCGCAAAGATAAGATAGCGCGGTTTATAACAGGGTATACTGGTAGATACATTTTGCCCCATCATCGTCCCAGGAAAAGACCGGGAGACCATCAGCCCTGTACTGGTACCGCGTGGTCAGGCTGCCCGCATCCCCATCAAAGAAAATAATGTTATTCACCGTTGGCGGAGCAATACCTTCCAGTGAAAAACCATATATATCCTTATTAAAAGGAATGCTGTAAGGCAAAAGCATCCGTTTGAAAGGATTAGGCTTGGTGTCGTATTGCGCTGTATAGTCGCTGATATCATAAAAACCCATCAAAGGAAGCCATAAGGAGTCTTTCTGCTGAAGAAGGTTGCCGTTTTGCCAGTTGGTAAAAATAAAGGTAGTGTCGATGCTGAGCCCGAACGGAGGCACCAGGTTTCTTTGCCGGAGCAGTGTCCTCGTGGAAGACAACTTTATTATTTCATCCACGAAATACTCCGTGGCATCACCGGATGAATCTTTCACCACTGTTCCTCCCTGGTAAAAATAATATACAGTGTCTTTATAATTATTGGCGGGGATCAGGATATCATTAAAATCCTCTGTTATTTTTCCCGGCAGGGTATCTGAGCCGTTATAGGTATAAGCATATGTATACGACCCCCTGATCCTCCCCGGGCCGGGTACACCGGGTTCATAAACGGTATGGATAAAGCCGGACAATCGTTTTTGCGCGTTATACTGAAAGTCAAAGATCCTGACCGTATCCGCTCCCGGTGTTAGCGTGGTATCGATCACGATATACTTCCTTATATACAGGCTGTCATTCGTTTGCGGGGATGCCAGATCCCAGTCAGCTTCCTTTTGGCAGGAAGTAAATAATACCAGGGAGCATACAAGGAGGGTACCGGCGACCAGTAGTGTCTTCATACGTACAACATTAAAAAGCCCAATTTATGGAAAACTTTTCAGCCAGCGATCGCAGGTCATTCACCACCTGTTCTACCAATGGAATACCTTCTTTTCTTCTTTGTTCTTCAAACTCCCTTTCCGGGTCGCCCGGCACAAGCACTTTCTCTTCACCGGGAATGGTTCTGCAGTTCCTGAAACCACGGATCCAGTGGTCCATGTCTTTTTTAAAATCTTCCGCCGGACGAAACGCATCCACCCGCATCGCGCCGAGAAAATGACCGATCCCTTTACCCGGTTGTTGCGCAGGTATAGGTACGTAAGCCGGGAAGGGCGGAACCCATGGTGCATAATTGGCGCCGCTTAATAAAGCGGAAAAAATATCCACGATGGCGCCAAGGGCATAGCCTTTGTGCGAACCGTGTTCTCGGTCGCCACCCAATGGAAGCAAAGCGCCGCCTTTTTTTAAAATATTCGCGTCCGTTGTTGGATTCCCATCCGCATCCTGTACCCAACCGGCCGGTGTCTCTTTATTTTTTCTTTGTAATATTTCCAGTTTCCCGTTGGCGGCCGTGGTGGTTGCGAGGTCGGCCACGAAAGCAGGTTCCTCTCCCGCGGGTGCCGCCACGCAAATGGGATTGGTGCCAAGCATTTTGTCGATAGAAAAGGTGGGCGCCACCAGTGGACTGGCATTGGTCATGGCCATCCCGATCATGTCATGTTCCAGCGCCATCATCGCGTGGTAACCGGCGATCCCGAAATGATTGCTGTTCTGTACGCTCACCCAGCCCGTGCCTACGTTCTTCGCTTTCTCAATAGCGATCCGCATGGCAAAGGGTGCCACCACCAGTCCCAGCCCGCTGTCGCCATCCACTACGGCGGTGGAGGGCGTTTCATGGATCACTTTAATATCCGGGGTTGCGTTTACCCGTTTCACTTCCCATAATCTTACATAGCCGCTGAGCCGGGCGATGCCGTGGGAGTCGATGCCCCGCCAGTCGGCTGATAATAATGCCCTTGTAGCTGTTGTTGCATGCTCATCGCTGCAGCCGATCTTC